>CAIQPR010000081.1 GCA_903873775.1 uncultured Actinomycetes bacterium | reverse complement strand
GGTGGGGCTAGTAAGAATCGAACTTACGACCTCAGCATTATCAGTGCTGCGCTCTAACCGACTGAGCTATAGCCCCGCAGGGGAAACAATCTACACCGGGGCGCGTCTCGCTCACCAAACGGGCGAAGAAACTCGGGGAACTACTGATCCCAGAGTTTCTGCGCGATGGACTGACTCGCAGTTCCGAGCAGGTGTCCATCCTGACTCCACAGAAACGCGATGCCCTGACCAAAGCCTCCCTCGAGGGCGTGCATTTGAATGTCACAGAGGACCCATTCAGTCGGCACCAGGGACGCAATGCGAATCGTGTTGTCGAGACTGCGACCCATTACTCGCCGTCCCAGAGGCTCGGTCGAACCTCCGCTGACGTAGTCGCCGAAGATGGCGAGCGTCGCCGCGGACGGGTCGAGATGATCCGGAATGCGTGCCCATAAGGCCGAGTGTGGCGAACCCGGCACACCATCGATCTGGGCGAAGGTGCGACCGAGTGCGACGCGCGTGTCGATGTGTTCGAAGATCGACTCTCCCATGCCCGCCGGCAGCCGACGCGGCGGGCAGTCCTCCGGTGCCGGGACGTCGGGCATGCTGACCCACGGGCGGTCCGAGCTGAGCTCTCCGGTGCCGAGAGCTGCATTGATGGTGAGAATTTCCCTCTCGTCGATCGTGGCGACGGCGCGTGCCTGGGTGACGTGACCTCCGACGACGGCGAGCGTTGAAGTCACCGTCACGCGGGACCCCGTGGGGGCGTAGCTCAGGTAGTGGGCCGTGGCCCAGATCGTCGGGCGACCACTGTGGGCTTCGAGGGCGACAATGCCCGCGGCGAGCCCGCACCCACCGAAGAGGAAGTGACCGGGGGTGATGAGTTTCTCGGTGACCTCGAAAGAAAAGGTGTTCTCGGTGGTCTGCTCGATGCCTAGAAATTCAGTCGCATTCACGAGAGCCGAGGCTACCTTCGCGCTCGCAGGCCCCCGAAGGGCAGACTGGATGGGTGCTGGACCACCGCTTTGTCTATCTAGCGTCACTTATTTCGCTGGCGGGTGGGGTTCTCTACATCCGGGACACGTTGCGAGGGCTCACCGAGCCCAATCGAGTGACGTGGAGTCTGTGGGG
Organism: uncultured Actinomycetes bacterium; assembly: GCA_903873775.1. GTDB lineage: Bacteria > Actinomycetota > Acidimicrobiia > Acidimicrobiales > RAAP-2 > RAAP-2. The sequence continues at coordinate 11,544 of CAIQPR010000081.1, read as the reverse complement.
ACTTCTCCCGTTATTGGCGTTCGCCATTGAACGACAGAACCACGTCGGCATCTCGTCGCTGTTCACTCTGATGTTGGGACTCGTGCCCATTGCCATTGTGATCGCGTCGTTCCGTAATCCGAACGCCACGTGGAAGATCGGACGCTTCGATCTCGCCTGCGGCGCGATCTCGCTCGCGGGTGTCGTGGTGTGGCTTTTCATTGATCAACCAACCCTCGCGCTCGTGACGTTCGTCGTGGCCGACGTGTTCGCGGCCCTGCCCACTGTTCGCAAATCGTGGCTAGAGCCCGAGACGGAATCGTGGTTTGCGTTTTTCGCGGGAGTGCTGAGTTCGGGCATCACGCTGATGACCTTGAATGAATGGACGACCATTGGTGCGCTGTTTCCACTGTCCATCCTCGTCATGGACACCATCATCTGTTTTCTCGTCATCACGAAAGTCGGACCTAGGCTCTCTAGGTTCCCGAACCACGAGCGCGGAGTAGTTGTGTCATGAAGTTTGTCCACGATGCCCCTCTCCCCAACCGTGAATTCGACCGGCAACGGGGTCGCGCGCATCGCGACGCCGTTCCCCGCAGCGCCTTGTCCGATGTTGTTGATCGCTCCCCGAACTTCGACCCGGTCGCACTTCTCGAAGCACAATCGGTCGATCGCGTCAGCGATCTTGTGCCGATCCGCTACCACCGCATGCTCGAGAGTCCCTTCGCGTTCTTTCGGGGTGCTGCCGTCATTCAGGCCGATGATTTGTCGCGAGGACCGAGCTCGGCCATCGAGGTGCAGATCTGTGGTGACGCGCACCTGTCGAACTTTGGTGTGTTCGCCTCTCCCGAGCGGCGTTTGATCTTCGACGTCAATGACTTTGACGAGACCACCGTCGGACCCTTTGAGTGGGACGTCAAGCGTCTCGCCGCGTCTCTCGTCATCGCCGGAGAGTCACTCGGTCTCACCGTCCGTCAACAGGAGAACGCCGCCCTCAGTGCCGCGCGCTCGTATCGCAATTCGATGCGCGAGTTTTCGAAGATGGGCGCGATGGAGGTCTGGTACGCGGCGCTTGATCTCGACAGTTTGATTCTGGAGTTGCAGGACTTCTTCTCCGACGAAGCAATGCGCCAGGTGGACGGCGTCATCAGCCGCGCGAAGGGTAAGACCGCGCAGCGCGCCTTCGAAAAGTTGGTCGACATCGTTGATGGTCGTCCCCGCATTGCCTACGATCCGCCGCTGCTCATTCCTCTCGACCGACTCTTTGATCTTGCAGAGAGTGTGTCGATGAGCGAGTGGCTGGCGTCGGTGATCGAGGGTTACGCAACAACGCTCCCGTCGGATCGCCAGGAGTTGTTGGCCCAGTTCACGCCGATCGACTTCGCGCGCAAGGTTGTCGGCGTTGGTTCCGTCGGCACGCGTTGCTACATCATGCTGTTACTGGGCCGCGATGGAGCAGACCCGTTTTTCCTGCAGGCCAAGGAGGCGAACGCGTCGGTGGTCGACCGCGCTCGCGGCATTGTCTCGCCTTACGACGGTGGCGAACGCGTGGTGCGTGGTCAACGCATGATGCAGGCGACCTCCGACCTTTTCTTGGGGTGGCACAAAGTCATCGGCATCGACGGCATTGAGCGCAGCTTCTATATGCGCCAGCTGTACGACAACAAGGCGTCGATCAACATCGAGCGTCTGACCGCCCAGACGCTCTCGGTCTACGGACGCGTGTGCGGGTGGGTCCTCGCGCGCGCCCACGCCCGCAGCGGCAAGTCGAGCGAAATTGCCGGGTTCCTCGGGAAGTCGCCTCGATTCGACGAGGCCATTGCCAGTTACGCCCTCGCCTACCAACGTCGGAACAATGAGGATTACGCGGCCCTGCTCGCGGCTAAAGAATCGGGACGAATCACTACCGTTGAGGGATGACTCGGTACCTACCGTTCCAGTGGCACCCCCTCGTGCTGCTCGCCACGGTGGGACTCGGATGGGGACTCTCCTCGTTCGCCACGACACGGCGCGAACGTTGGCAGAGTTTCGGTGCGACGCTCGGGTTCTTCCTCACCCTGTATTGGCCGATCGGCGATCTGTCACGCTCAGTTTCGCTCTCGGTCGCTGTCGTGCAACGCCTCGTCATCATGCTGTTGGTCGTTCCCTTCGTTCTCCAAGTTCTTCCCCTGCGACTCCTTGATAGGGCAACTCGTCCTGTGCCGGTGGACTTTGTGGTGCGACACCTCTCGCATCCTGGTGTGGCCCTGATCTTTGTCACTACCGTCGGCACTTTGACTGTTTCGCCCGTGATGGTGGACTGGGGTGCTCGCTCGCTCATTGGTCACGCCATCAATGTGGTTCTCGTGGTGATCGCGGGCGTCGTGTTGTGGATTCCCGGACTCGGACGATTTCCGGGTACCCGTCGACTCTCGCCGGCGGGTCGCGCGGGATATCTCTTTGCGTCATCGCTCTTGGTGACGAGTCTGTCGTTCGTGTGGATCTTCTCGACCCACTCTCTCTACCCCGCACTTCATCATCAAGAAGAGATCCTGCATGTCACGGCGGTGTTTGACCAGCAATTTGCCGGATTCGTCGCCAAGCTCGGTGCGTATGTCCCGTTGTGGGCCATTGCCTTCTACGTCTTCTTCCACGCCGAAGACGTTGGACTGCCCGTTGAGGAAACCCCACTTCATTGGGCAGACGTGGAGCGTCAGCTTCTTCGCGTGGATCGCGCCCGAGCCCGCGCTCTGCGTCGCCATCAGCCCTCCTGAGTGGGCGCAGTAGAATCGAAGAACTCGGGGACGTAGCTCAGCTGGAAGAGCACCTGCTTTGCAAGCAGGGGGTCGTGGGTTCGAGCCCCATCGTCTCCACTCAGTAAACAAAAGGGATTCCCGAAATTCGCTGTACGGCAATCGGGTCTTCGGAGCGAATATCTAACATTTATCCAACATCCGGAGCGAACCGTGTGTGTCCGCCCTGTTCCAATGTGCGCGCAACCCGTTTATTGCGAAATCCGCGATCTTTAGATGATCTGTGTTCGCAATCGCCGCGGGCGGTTTGGGGCCGGGGCCCAACTCGAGGCCATCAAGGCCGTGTGCGCGATCGCAGAGGTGCAACCAGCTTGCGTTGAGTGGGGAAGGAGGGTGCACCACCAGAGGAGGACTCGCGACGATGCTGGAAGCGTGAAACTGGTACATCAGTCATGGGGCGAGTTCGCCGTCTTGTTCGTATGGGGCGTGCTCATGGCCGGTACTTGCATCGCCCTCGTTCTCAACTTCCGAGGTTGGCGTGTGCGCTACGCCGAGAGCCTCGTTCGGACACGCAGCAAACCCCTCTATCAGCGAGTCTTTCTTTGGACCAAGGGTGCCAGACGCCATGCAACCGACGTGCGCTCGATACAGCGGGTTATCGCTGTAGTTGCCGGCCTCGGGTTCGTGATGGCCTTGGCTCTCCTCGTCGTCAGCCTTACAGCTCTGATGACCGGCAACGTCTCGTAGCCGGTAACGCTACGCGGGCCTTGAAGCGTCGGCCTGGTTGCGTCACATCGTCAAGGGGTCTACTCGCAGGGCCTACATAATCACTGCGCGATCACATGGGGGCAACCTGACCACCTTGCTGATCGCGTCCAGCGTCGCGTGAAGCTCGAGAGTGTGTTACATCGCAAGGATAGATTCCAGCTGTGAGTCGAGGCATTTGCGAATGAAGTGGCTAATTGGGGCAATGGCTCTCCTGTCTGCCGTTTGTGAGTGTTACGGGACTGCCACAGTTTGGAGGAGCTACAAACTGACATCTCAAACTGCTCAGAGGATTTATGACGTATTGGAGAAGCAGCAGTCAGCTGACGACGAAGAGATGTCGGATCTCCGGAGCCGAATCGGCATGAAGATGGTGTTGCCCGAAGAGGACCACCGTCGACGCACGCTGCTCCAGACAGCGATTTTGACGTCTGTCAGTCCTCTGCTCCCGAATAGGCAGTCCGTTTACGGTCTCCTTGCGTACATCTTCGGTGCAATCTTTGGACTCGCGGCCGCTCTCTTGGCCCTTGTTGTCCATTAACTGCTTCGTCAAGCGAGGATGGGATTTCAACGAACCAACACCAGACCAGGGTCGATGTCTATGCCACATTCTCGTCGTCGAGAAATACCTGCTGCAGCCGGTACTTCGGAGGTTCTGACGACTTCGCTAACTCGGAAAGCGCATCGGCGAGTGCTCGATCACGCTCCAGGGTTGCGTGCTGATAGATCAATGCGGCTCGCGGGCTTGCGTGACCCATACGTGACATGAGCTCTTTCGTACTCGCCCCTGTTGAGGCCGCAAGGGTATTGCCAGTGTGGCGCAAATCATGAAATCTGAAGCCTTGAAGCGAGCAGGCACTACACGCTGGTTGCCATACTCGTCGATTGAAATTGCTTCGCCGTAAAGGTCCAGAGTCGGTTCCGAGAAAAACGAAGGCGTCCTCTTCGGGGCCAACCCATTGGTCGAGGTGCTGCACGATGCTGTCGATGGTGTGGGGTGGCAACACAATTGTTCTCCGGCCCGCCTCTGTCTTGGGGGGCCCAAGAACGAGCTCACCACTCTTTAGTTCCTGGAGTTGTCGTGACACGCGAACGGTTCGCTCTTTGAGGTTGATGTCTGCTCGCTGAAGTCCAGCAAGTTCGCCAAATCGCAAGCCTGCCCACGTGGCGAGGACGACCATCGCGCGGTAACGAGGGTCCACCACTTCCGCCAAGGTGTTCGCCTGATCGATGGAGATCACGGGTCGTTCAGCAGCCTTTTCAACACCAGCACCTTTGACGATGCACGGTGATCGCACGAGTAGTTCATCCTCGACGGCCGTCTTCAAGATTGTGCTCAGAAGGCGGTAGGCCTTGGAGGCTGACGATCGACTCAGACCCGAGGTTGTGGCCAAAGTTGCGTACCAGAGGCGCACGCGGGCGGGAGTAATCGTCTTAAGTTTCGACTCTCCAAAAGCTGGGAGAAGGTGATGCCGCAGGAGGTAGTCGTAGAGCTCAACCGTCCGAGGTCGTAGCCCAGTGCGCAACGTCAGCCACTGTGTCGCGTACGAAGCGAACGTCACATCGCCTGCATTTGGGTCGAGCCAAGTGCCTTGGAGTTGAGCGTTGCGCTCACGAACCGCGTACGCCTCAGCTTCTTTACGGGTCCTGAATGTCTTGCTGTACTGGCGACCGTCAGGTTGACGAAGAATGACGTCGTAGGACGTTCGACCATTTTTCAGTCGGCGCGTGTGGATGCTCATTAGTCGCTTCCAGTCTCCTTGCTTGAATCGTAGATTCCGGTCATTTGTCCACGTCGGGAATTGACGTGGAGCTTTTCGAGACTCTCTCGATCCCTATTGCGAGACGTGTCCACAGGTTCACGGGAGCCGGTGATGTGGGCCCGCGTGCATCAGTAGCTTCTCAACGTATTGCTCGAGACACAGTTTCGGAATTCGACGACTCGCTCCGACGCAGACGAATCTCACATCGCCTCTGTTCATGAGCTCGTACATAGTGGTTCGACTGATCCCAAGCGTTCGTGCAGCTTGAGGCACCGTCAACAAAAGAGGATCGATCTCGGCTGGTCGTTTCCTTTCTACATACACAACGGTCGGCTCTGTGCCATGGTCGGGCTTGACTTCCTCAAGAATTCTGAATGAGTTCGTTCGGGTCCTGACCGGATTTCCGAAATACGCCTCGGTAGCGTCTCGGGATGGCTGTGAGGGCTTCATTTCGTTTGGTTTCCTTTCGATTGGGCGTACTGTTGGCGTGTTGGATGATGAGTGCGGGTGGGGCATTGCCCGTCGGAGCGGCGTCTGTCTCGTCGGTAACGGACTCAATCTCAATGACGTTTCACGTCACCATCACGAATCCGAGTGATGGAGCTCGTTCGGCGAGCGACATCCTTGTGGAGTCGGCGACATTGTCGACGGCCGATCCAGATGAGAGCGGTCGGCTCGCGCCCGCGGGTCAGGCGTATCTGACGTATGCCGCCACCTCGGGAGTAAGTTCCGGCATTTACAACAGTCCGAGTCAGCCCGTCTACTTCGGTGGCATGAACCCAATGCCGGCGTCGGCACTCAACTTCGTGTCGACCGCGGGGAAGGTCTATCCCGCCGTGCGTTTGAATCCGCACACGCCGATGTCCGAGTTCGCGCAGACCGACGATGGACTGGTTGATGCGACGTACTACTTCGTGGTGCCTTTCGATACTCAGGTGGGTCGCATCGTGATCGAGCCATTTCGAACTGTGGGCTACGAATTGAACTTCACAACCTCGGGTCCGTTCGCGTTGGACGTCTCGGGTCCAACGACAATTCCGGTGTCGATGCCGAAGAGATTGTCCGAGGGCGCACCAGGAGGCGGTAGTTCGCGCCCGGGTGCGACTACGGGGGGTGAGCTCGGAAGCGTGATTGAGTGGCTGGTGATTGCTGGGGTGATTATCGCTGGCGTTGCGCTGGTCGTGAAGCGTCGCCGGCCAAAGGTTGATGAATCTGTTCCTGAACCAACCGCCAATGTTGATGAGACGCGCCCTGCGGACACAGCAGCTGCGGTAGTGCGCGTTGAGCCTGAGAACACGACGGTCGCTGATCAACTCGATGAGATGTTTGTAGGGATCATGGGGCCAGTGACTTTTCAACCGCCTCTCAACACCACTCGAGAAGCCATTCGCGGCATTGCGACCTACCTCGCTGTGTACCACGATCGACCCCAGACGAGGAGTGAAGTCATAACTGCCGTCTACCCGACGTCCAGCACCATGGCCGAGGTAACGGAAGGTACATTCCTCAATCGCATCAGTGAGACTCGAGCGATTCTTGGTCCGGAGCGTTTTCCTGAAGCCAAGGCCGGCCGATACCAACTGGTGAATGTGCGAACTGACTGGGAGTTGTTCCAACACCGTGCGACGGATGCCAATGGACTCGAAGGGGACGCTCGTCGCGCCACGATTCTGGGCGCCTTGGGACTGGTCCGAGGCGAGCCCTTCGTGGGCGAAGGTGGTCGACACTTCTTGTGGGTTCGTGAGAAGGGGCTGGACCACGAAATCACCCGAGCGGTGATCGCCGTAGCGCACAACGGATTGCGAGACTTCTTGAACGCTGACGATCTCGCAGGTGCCGAGGAGATTCTGCGTCGTGGCCTTCGCCTCGCTCCTGCAGCCACCATCTTGTGGGAAGACCTGACCGACGTTCTCCTCGAGCATCACGACCAGTCCCTCATGAAGCGACACTTCGATGAGGCACGGGCATTCTTGAGTGAAAGTGAAGTCGAGGCACTTCGGCAGCGAGAAGACGGGTAGAGGGCTCATCAGAGAATCAATCCGGTGTCGATGAGCTCGCGGACCTTCTGCTCGGTTCGCTGGCGTCGCTTGTTGAGGGTGTCGTAGGAGACCCCTAGAGTCTTCGCCGCATCAGCAAGGGAAACTTCTCCGTTGTGCGTGAATTCAACCAAAGCGAAGTCGGTCCAAGAAATCAAGCGAAGAGACAGGGCGAGCCCGAGCGCGTTCCATCTCGTGTCGTCCGGGATCTCCTCACCGGCAAGGGGTGGAAGCACGTTCTCGTGAGGCAAAGACTCCGTCGTAAGGGTAGGAATCATCTCTCGTTCGGCACGACGGGTGCTCCTCTTGATCTGGAGAAGGAAATCTTCCCGTCGCCACCAGACTGGGTACTTCGCCAGATCATCGATAGCGACCAGAACTCCTGTTGAAAAGTTGGAGAGTAAGAAGGCTCCAGATTGGTGCTTCGCTGCTCGCGCGAGGTAATTCTCGAGCTCAGGGCGCAGGGCGACGACGACCAGGCTGACGAACTCTCGCCGGAGACTGGCCAAGCGATTGATGCGAACGAGGGTCTCGTCGGCGACGTGTCCGGGTGACTGGAGCCAGTGTCCAAGGTCGATCAAACATCCCGCTTCTGCGGGATTGAGTCCCTTTTCGTTGAGGACTCGGAGAAGAGCTCGACCGGGGGCTCCGATCGAACGCTCCTCAAGGTCCCGTTGGAAATGGGTCAGTGGTGTGTTGTGTGTGGTCATGACTCCACGAGACAGATGTGAGTTCACCGACTTGCTCATGCGGTTACTCATGTGTGCTCACATCCCCTGGAATCACTGGGGATTGGGGTGCAACCAACATCTCTCGATGTGGCTCACTTGAACTCACAGAGCCCTGGATGTCGCTTTCAACAGGGACCTCCGGATCTGCGACGTGGCCTTTCCACCGCCGCTGTGCTCGCTCGACACGCTGTTGCTGATGCATGGTGTGGAGCATTTCTGCCAACTCGCTAGACCATGGATCGTTATAGCCGCGGCCGCCATAGGTAAAGCCACCGAGGGTCAGAAACTCATTGTTCGGTTCGGTGAAGGCGGCTCGCTTGGACCTGAGGGCGGTGAAGGTCGTGGAGTAACCCCGCGACTTCGTCATGAGCTGTCCGGAGTACCCGAGAACTTGGGCGTGAAAACGAAGGTTGAGTGTCTCGAACTGGGCGTCGCCTCCGAGATCCCAGGTAGTGAGCGCCAATTGTCGGAGGTGGTCACCGCTGGCTAGGCGCTCAATCTGGAGCCGAGACTTGAATCGTCGGGCGAGCTCTAGGGAGCCGTCGGTCGTCTTTGTTGAGTACTTCGCGATGTAGCGGGCGACTTTGACGGGATCCTTGGCTGACGAGCCGAGGTCGTCAATCGTCAACTGCTGGCCCCAGGTGATTCGGCGATCATCGGGAGTGTTTACGTAGACGTTTCGGACAACGTTGTCGAGACACGTGGCGAGCACGTTCTCGTCCAGCCACGAGGGTGGCGGGGTGTGAGAGTGCTCGGGTCCATCGGCTCGAAGGACAACGTGAATGTGGACGAGACCGCGTTTCTGGAACTCAGCCACCTTTAAGTAGTTGATGCGAGCCACATCACGCAGTTGGCGAGAGGTCGTATGACCTTGGGCTGCCACCGCGCGGCGAAGTTGGATCATCGTCCGGTCCCAAAGTCGACTCACGTGAGCGTTCCAAAGAACGGCCCCCTGATAGTCAAAACAGTCAGCGCAGATGGGCGAACCGAGCAGCGGATCGTTGTCGACGTGCTTGACAAAACAGCGGACCGGGTGACCGTGCTGGCACAGATCTGAACCGACGTTCCTTCGGCTCGCAGTTTGAAGGCACTGGAGATTGTGAACGGGACCGAATGAGGGCGCCGTCAGCGTGGCGAAGAGGCGCGGATGAACTGAGACCGCGGGATCAATTTCTTGGCCACCCCGAATGCCAAGCGCAGTAAGAATCCACGCGTCCCCTTGATACAGATACGAACACGCCGGGCACACGACCTTTCGGCGATCGCGACATGCGAGCTTGAGTGTTCGCCTGACGACCTCACCGGTCTCACGTCGAACCATGTCGCCAGTGACGCGAATCGGATGTGAGCAGTAGTGCGCGAGCTGGACTTCCCGAAGCATGGCATCTTCGTTGAATTGAGTCATCGCACACCACGCAGAATGGCGGCTCGTTCAGCGAGCTCATCGATTTCATGGTCAGAGAGAAATGGTGTCTTGAGCAGTACGGGAACGCCACCTTCCGCGAGGAGGTAGCCCACTCCCCGTTCGGAGGGATTAATTGCTGCCGCTGAGTAGCCCTGCTGTGCCCACCCCTGACCCAGGATTGTGTCTGACGCGTCACCCGATGTGCAGCGCATCGCGAGACGGAACGCGAAGAGGTCACGAATCCACGTGGGGACTACCTCGTGACTAGGTTTTTGGGTCGCCGCCACCACGATGATCCCGGCAGCTCGGCCCCGAGAGACTAGGTCGCGTAACAGTTCGGCGAATGCATCACGATGTTCTTTCTTTCCGCCACGGAGATAGAAGGCCAACTCGTCAATGACGACAAGGTGCAAGCTGCGCTCATCTTCGGGTGTGATCTTGCGACGTCCAGTGGCAAGGAGCTCCTGGTAGCGCCACTCCATGATCTGACGAACTTCGTCGAGGGCGGCAATGGCAGCCTCTTGATCAGGTCCGACGAAATGATCTGCGACGGGAGCCCATGCGCCGAGCTCGACTTGTTTGCCGTCGAGCAGTGTGATGGATGTCCTTCGATCAAGAGCAGCTGTGGCAACGAGCGTCGACAGCACGACAGATTTGCCAGCACCGGGTTCACCACCTATCAAGACGTTGTGCTCAGGGAGCCCCAGCCACACGGCGCTTCCGTCACGAGCAACACCGAGGCTGACAGGTTCCCAGAGAGATGTTGACTCGCTAACAATTAGGGGCGACCGCAATACCTCAGGAAACGCATTGCGGTAGATCGTGGAGATTTCCACGTAGTGCGCGGCTTGTGAGATGGGCTTGATCAAGACGTCACGCGCACCGAGAGCAACGGCAATCTCGGGACACCTCGATTCGATGGCCTTGAAGTGAAGTCCGACAGGGATGCGCACCAGGTAGCGAGTACCGACGGGAAGTGCTGCAATCTTCTGAACTCGAGGAATGTCACCGTGCCGACCAACAATGCCAAGGTGCCACAGTGCTCTTTCGAGCCGAGCAACCTGATGGTTGTAGGTACAGCGGCGTTGGGTTTCGAGGCGGATCTGCGGGAACCCGCATACGAGAGCGGCCGCTCCGATACCTAGGACAATTGGAACGAATCTGTTGATTGCTCCACCAATGACGACAGCCAAGAATGAGCCAGAGATCAGACCGAGCTCCAGTCGCCACCCCCAGGCCGCCGAAGCAACCCAGGGGTGACGCTGTGATGTGGAAGGTGATGTCCTACGCATGGCGCTGACGTCCCTTCCACCAGCTCCACGCCAACCACGCGCATGCGCCCAGGACGAGAAGGCCGTAGTGGGTGATGATCCACAACAGGAGTAGCTGGGTCACCCAGGCGATGAAAATGATGACGAGGAGCCGGACCATTACGCGCTCGCCTTCAAGGGCTCAATCGCGTCAGCGGTGTAGCTCACACCGGTCTGGCCGTTCATGTCCCACGTCGAAGAGACGAGGTTCGTGACCTTGACCAAGCACAGCGGTGTCAAGCCCTTGGGCTCACCCGCCACCTTGACCTTCAACTTGTCATCGTTGTCCTCTGAGGCGGTGAACAGCATCACCTGCCACAGAGGGACTCCGTTCTTGTCGAGTTTCTGCGCCCTGGTCTCGAAGTCAATGATCGGCTTCGGGATCCCGCACGCGAAAGTGATTCCTCGGGTATCGATGGGTAGCTTCATGGTCATTCTCCAATCGGAGGCGAAAACGTTTCCCCTCCACTAACTCCCCACGTGAAACCGATGAATCGGACACAGATCTTTCGAAACTGTCCTGAATTTCTTGGAGAGTGTTGGATTACAGCCCGAATTGGAGGTTCAGACATCAGCCCGGCCATGGCCGCTTGGGCGCGTCGCGCCCCGCGGCCACCGGAAAGTGATCATCTACACGACGACGACATCAACGTGAGTGTGTCGAAATCGTCTATACCTCTGATCAAGGACTGGCGTATGGAAAGGTGTACGGCACTGTCGGCAAGGATTGGGGCATTCTGCATTACACAAAGGTATTCACACTCGCCCAAGACGTGGCTGATGGAGTGGCGTATCAGGTTGCCAACAGCCAGCAATACCTGAG
>CAIQPR010000080.1 GCA_903873775.1 uncultured Actinomycetes bacterium | reverse complement strand
TCGAGCGTGACAGATCTCAACGGCCAGTTGAAGTCGTATTCCGACTCAACGGGTTCAACGACCACCTACGCCTACAATGCGAGTGGCGAGCAATCCGCTGAGGTATTCCCGGTGGCCAACGGGACGAGTGGCGTTACGTACATTGCGGTCTGCACCTACTACAACGGCACCGACGCCCTCGGCCAAGTGGAGGACCGCCCTGGGATGGTGACCGCCCAGTTGTACACAACGACAAGCGGTCCGATTTCCTCAACGAACGCGAATCCGTGCCCCTCCAGTGTCCCGAATCCAACGACGGAAGCTGCGTCGGCTCTCGCTACGACACCGACGTACCTCGCGGCCTACGACGCCAACGGGAATCTTGCGACCGAGGTGTACCCGAACGACATGGTCGCCCAGTCCACCTACGACGCCGTTGGAGAAGTGACGAATCTTCAGTACACGCAGGGACTTTCGAGTACGGGCGTGAGTTCGGGAACTTCATACGCGAGTTCGCCCACGAGCAATCTGCTGGACTACTCGAGAACCTACAACGAATTCGGCGACGTGATGGTCGCAACTACTCCCGAGTCCCAGACGGTCTACGCCTATGACGCCGCGGACAACCTGGTGGGCGTTGGTGACAATGTCAACGGATCTTGCTACACCCGGGTCTACGGGTACGACGCCGATTCAAACCGAACGTCATATCTCAGTGCTCCAACCACAATGTCAAGTGGGTACTGCCCGACCACTGCGAGCATCGGATCGACGTCGACCTCTAATGCCGCGAACTTCGACACCAACGGCACGGGCCAAGGAGATTCTGACCGTATTGTGTCGTCGACGTGGACGGTGAGCGGAACGGCGTTATCAGCTGGCACCTACTCATACGACGCCCTCGGACGTCAGACGACGTTGCCAGGTGTTGATACCGGGCTCGGTGCCACTGCGGCGTCAAATGTGAACCTGACGTACAACGTCAATGACCAAGTGGCGTCGATGACCCAGGGTTCGGCGTCGGAAAACTTTACGTACGACCCAGAAGGCAACACCCTGCTCACCACATTCTCAGGAACGTCGGGAGTCGGGCTGACGACGCCGGCAACGGAGAATCATTACGACGGATCTGGGTTAATTGGCTGGACCGACTCGCTCAACTCGAGTAGCACGGTAACGAGTTCGGAGCTGTTCGGCGTAGGCATCGACGGGACGAATTCGTTGGACATCACAACGAATTCGTCTACCCAAACCTGCCTTGGATCAACGACCATCTCGTGTTCGATCAATCTTGATGACATTGGTGGGAACGTTGACGCCACTGCGTCGCTCGACGTCAGCGGATCAATTAATCCCAATGTCTCCGTTACCTCGTACAGTGAGCAGACCGAATTCGGACTACCCCAAGTAGGGCAGTCACTCTCGACAGCGCAGTTTGCCTGGATGGGCTCGAAAGAGCGAGCTGAGAATAATCTGTCGGGGCTCGTGCTCATGGGAGCTCGCGTCTACAACCCCGCTACCGGGCTGTTCACTTCGGGTGACCCCATCTACGGAGGGAATGCCAATCCGTATACGTATCCTGCAAATCCCTTAACACAGAGCGATACGAGCGGACAGTCATCGTGCGCGTGGTACGACGTGGGATGCAATTTGGTTCAAGGCGCTCAATGGGTCGGTCATCAAATTCATAACGGATTTGACCACGCAAGACACGGAATCAGAGTTGGATTTGACCATGTAAGACACGGAATTAGAGCCGGATTTGATTGGACCCGACATGCAGTCGCGTCATTCATCCCCAATGGAACTCTCGAAAACATCGGTCAATTTTGGGCGGGTGCAATTACGATGGTAGGCGTGGGAGTCATGATTGGTGCTATCACTTTGGCTGGATTGTTTTTCACTCCTGAGACTTTCGGTGGTTCCGATATTGGTGCTGCATTTCTCGATGGAGTGCTCGGGACGGCGGAAATGTTCGGACTATCACTCATTCTGAAATCGTTTCACCATGATCGGAGAAAGTGATGCCAAGAATTTCAGACCATCACTCCGTGGCTCGAAGGCCAAAGGAAATCCGATGCTGGAATGCAGTTTTAGCGCCAAGCGTAATGGTGAGCATTATTGTCCTTATGTGGGGACTAATTAGTGCTTCGCTTGGCGTCATTTCTTCGATGGTGATTTCGATCTTATTGATTGGAATAGCTGAATTTCTCGTAATGAAGGGAATCCCACGTGCCAATAGTTTGGGTGGCAATTGGCCTCGTAAATTGAATCGACGAATTGGAATTCTGACGGCTTCGAGTGCTGTTTTAACTATCGCGATGATTTGGAACCTCATGATTAGTTAGATTAGGAAGAAGACGCATGTACTTCAAAATAATCTAAGTTGGTAATGTACAAATGCTGAATGATAGAGCAAAAAAATTGTCTTTCATTCATGCAGCGGAGGTAGTACGACACTCGAGGGAGTATTCCGAACATTGTCTAGATGCAAACGCGCAACGAAGTCAGCGCCGCCTGCGCGCAAAAAGAACTAAGCGGGGCCATTACTGAATTTTTGCCTCCGGAGAGCCGCCGAAGTTGAGGCAAACCCGCTCGATCAATGTAAAGAACATTTCACGTCTCTTGATCTCCTGAGCCTCGATTAGCCCCATCACCTGGGGCCCGCCGTGAGGTGCGCAGCACCGTCGCGGCGAGGCCCGCCAGAGTGTGTGTTGCGAGAACAACCTCGTCCCATGTGTCCACCAGTGTCCGTCAGTGTCCAGAAGTGAGAAATGTGGCGGAGTGTTGGATTTCTTTCAATCCAAACGGCTCTGGTTTTGGCTCTACCTAGTGAAGGGGTGGATGGTCCTCCTCTTCGCGAAGGAGGTCATTGGCCATGGAGCATCACGAGTCGTCAGCGGCATCACGAGCGGCGTCAATGGAGCGTCTCGTGAAGGAGGTGCGCTCGGCGGGCAATTGCTCGCACCCGGTGCGACTGCGCGGAGAACTGATCAATCTCGCCACGGGTGAGATTCGACCCTCGTCACTGCGTGTCGCCTGCAAGGACCGCCGGTCCGTGCACTGTCTTTCCTGTTCCGCCCTCTACCAAGCCGACGCGTGGATCCAGGTCGCCGTCGGACTCAACGGTGGCAAAGGTGTGCCGGAAAGTGTCGCGACGCACCCGCAGGTGTTTCTCACATTGACCGCACCGAGTTTCGGCCCCGTCCACCGTCGCACCCCCTCTGGACGCTGCCAAGTCCGCGAGTACGGACCCTGTCCTCACGGTCGTAGTCTGCGGTGCCGACTACGCCACGACAACAACGCCGACGTCCTCGGCACGCCGATCTGCGAAGAGTGCTTTGACTACTCCCGCGCGGTCCTCTGGAACGCCCAGTGCTCGAAGCTCTGGAATCGCACCGTCCAGGAGATGCGCCGGCGCCTCAAGGTTCTCGCGACGAAGAATGACACGGAGTCGAACCACGTGTCTCTTAGCTATCTGAAAGTGGCGGAGTTCCAGCGTCGCGGACTCGTTCACTTCCACGTTGTGCTGCGTCTCGACGGTGGGGGTGACCAGATTTCCCCACCGCCCCCGTGGTTGAGTTCTTCGATGCTGGCGAACATCGTGAGCACGACCGTTCCCCACGTCCACTGGACGGGTCACGACGGACATGACGTTGTGTGGGGAGAGCAGTTCGACCTCGCGGATCTCACGTCGTCGGGCGAACACCATCGCCGGATCGCTTCCTATCTCGCCAAATACGCGACAAAGACCACTGACGACTCCCTCGGGCTCGCCCGACGGTTTCGCTCTCGCGCAGATATTGAACACGCGCAGGTCGAGCCCCACCGCATGAAACTGGCACTGACGAGTTGGGACCTCGCGCAGCGTCCCGAGTTCGCACCTCTTCGTCTTGCGCACCACGCGCACGCCCTCGGCTACACGGGACAGATCATCACGAAGTCGCGACACTTCTCGGTCACCTTTGCGAGCCTGCGAGAGGTGCGCGCAGACTTTCAACGTTCGAGATCGGACAGCGACCCGACGCTCGCGCACCTCCACTACGACGGCCGCGGCTACGACGACCCGAGGGCCCCACACGCCGCCGAGATGTTCCACCGGATGAAGGTCGAGTTGCGCCAAGAGGCCGCGGCCCGGCGACGTCAGGTCGCTGCGGCGGTGGAGGTGGACCAATGAGTTCGCCGGCAGATACCGCTCTCGACTCTCGTGACCCCGAGGTCAGATTCCCTGAGAGTGACGAGCACCGACGAGTGTTGACCTTTCGACAATTGCGACGTCTCGTGGGCGACGACGTCTACTTCGGTGAACCCGACGACCTCCTCAATGAAAAAGGTCAGTTGCGTGACGACGTGGATGAACTCGTCGCGGCGTCACACGACAGTGACCTGCGCCTCGACCTGCTCTCGCGCCGAGCGAGGTTCCACGTCGAGCGAGCCATGGACGGCCTGCCCCGAAAGACCCGGCGACTCGCGAAGGTGCACCAGGCCTCTTTCGAGCGCTTCGATGCCCAACTGAGATCCGGTGCCCGCGGAGCGGCCGCGCGCGCGGCCTTCGCGGCTCTGCCCGCCATCATCCACGAACTCTGTCCCGCCACCGACCTCTACGACCTCGCCTCCACCTACCATTGTGGACCCGACGGGGAGCGACACACTCTCCCGCTGCAGGTAGTGCTCCAAAGCGCCTTAGAGAGTCCCACGATGATGCTCTGTGCGGTCGTGATGCTGCGTCCCGGTCTCGAGCACGTTGTCTCACTGCTCGATCCCCTCGGGGCTGACGAGGGGGCGGTGGACGCGTTGCTCGGTGAACTCTGCCACCTCTTGCCGACGAGCTACGACGACGTGCCCGCGCTGTTGAGATCCTTAACCAGTCGCACGCGACGTCACACGCGCCCGCACACGCAGAGATCCTCGGTGGGGGTGACGTTCAGTCCCCTTGACGACGCGCTCGAGGTTCCGGCACCCAACGCCGATCCGGCTGCAACCGTGGGAGACCTCCTGTTGCGTCTTCTTGCGGCGGGAGTGCTCAGTGACGCGGAGGCGGAACTGCTCGTGCGCACGCACGTTCTTGGAGAAAATCTGCGGGACATCGCCGACGAATTGGGTGTTCCCTACAAGACACTCCAGGGACAACGCTGGCGCTGCGAACAACGCTGCGCGGGATTTCTCACGCGAGAGGGACGTGCGCATGAGTGACATCACGACGCACCGCCACCAGCACGACCTTCCCCGCCGCTACGCGTCACACCAGATCGAACGCGATCTGCCCTTGCCGCAGCTCGTGACCCCCGAAGAGGCTGCTCACTATCTAGGGGTCTCCCCCTACACGGTGCGCGAACGTCTCAAGTCCGGCGAAATCCCGGGGCGCAAGCACGGCTCGCGCTGGCTGATCCGAGTGGTCGACCTCGCCACCTACGTCGAGCCGAACAACACGCCCTGACTTACGGAGTCGTTGGGGGAATGGCCCGAGCCAGAATGCCAGCAGCGGCTCTCTGGCGCTCTACCGATGCGTGAGCGTAGACGCGGAGGGTCATTGCGGGATCGGCGTGGCCGAGAACATCGGCAGCGACCCGAGGATTCACGCCGGCGGCGAGGAGCTCAGTCGCGGCGAAGTGGCGCAGTGAATGGAGGTGTACGTGGGGGAGTCCAAGCCCGCGCGCTACCTTCTGCACGTCGTGGGACAGAACGTCCATGCGCACCATCGATGCTCCGTCGGGCCGTGAAGAGAAAATGAACGACTCGTCTTTGAGAGTCACGCCCCATTCGCGGGCCTCCGCTTCGCAACGATGACGCCACGAGCTGAGCCACTCGTTGATGGTCGGATCCAAGTGGATGACTCTTTCGCGTCCCGATTTGGTCGACTTAATGCCTTGATCCCCACTCAATTGATACGCACTCTCGCTGATCAGCAAGGTCCCATTCACGTGGGCGTTCCATCTCAATGCCGCGAGCTCACCTCGGCGACACCCGGTGACTGCGGCCAGAAAGACAAATGCGCCGAGAATCACGCTGCGGCGCTCACACGCGATGATCAATTCTCGAACTTCTTCTTGAGATGGTGCCGTCACTTTGCGTGGTGCTGGTTCAGGGAGCGTCGCGCGTTGGGCGGGGTTCGTCGAGATCCACCCCCACTTGACCGCCTGATTGAGCGAAGCGGAAATCACGCTGTGGATGTTGCGAACAGTACGAGGGCTCTTACCTTGCGCGGTGCACGCGGCGTAGAACGAGTCGAGAGTGTGCGCCGTGATCTTCTCCAAGGACACGTGACCTAAATTCGGCGTCAAGTACAGGTCAATGATGCTTTGGTAGCCGTTCAGTGTCGTCGGCGACCGACCGCGACTGTGTTGGAACCGCATCCACTCTTGCAAGAGTTCTCCGAACGTCGCGGCGGTCACGGTCGAGGTCTGTTTTTCTTCACTAAGAATGCGCGTTGCTTCGACCTGGGCAGCACGCTTGGATTTCGCGTGAATCGTGATGGCTTTACGTCGCATTTTCCCTGTCACTGGGTCGACGCCCACGACGTATCGGAAGTACCACCTGCCGCTCCCGATCGGCCGTTCCGTCAACGATCCGGTACCATACGTTCGCTGTTCTGCCATTTTTGGAATCTACCTAAAAAGTGGATCAAAAGTGGATCAGACGGCCCAAGCCCTCGTAGCTCAGGGGATAGAGCATCGGTTTCCTAAACCGTGAGCGCAGGTTCG
>CAIQPR010000079.1 GCA_903873775.1 uncultured Actinomycetes bacterium | reverse complement strand
GTGGCCGAGCGGCTGCCGTAGTGCGCTCTCAGCGTGGCGCGTCAGCGTCGACCTCAATCGCCGCTGTCACGGGACCGGACGGCCTCCAGGACCTGCGCCGAGAATGCAACAACCGACGAGTTGAAGGTTCAGAGTGTTGCCAATGTCTTGAGACATCACACAGCGTGGAGGCGATGGTGTCCCGTTCCACCAGATAGTGGACACCATGTCTCAGGACATCGTGGACACCTGTTGAGGTTGTGCCCATGGATCGTGCTCGCTATGCCGTTGATGCAGTGGTGATCGAGGGGCGATCGTTGCGGTCGGTGGCCTCGTCGCTCGACATGTCGAAGTCCTGGGTGGCCAAGCAGGTCGCGCTGTTTCGAGCCGATGGCTACGAGGCGTTGGCACCGAGGTCCAAGGCCCCGCATCGACGACCGACGCAGCTTGACGTCGAGATCGAGAACGAGATCATCGAGATCAGGAAGGAGCTGAGCGACGGGGGCTTCGACGCGGGTCCGCTGACGATCCAATATCACCTGAGGCAGCGTCGCGGGACTGCTCCGGCCCGCTCAACGATCCACCGGGCACTGGTTCGACGTGGGTTCGTCACCCCGCAGCCCCAGAAGCGACCGCGCAAGGAGTGGCGGCGCTTCGAGGCGCATCTGCCGAACGAGACGTGGCAGGCCGACATGACCCACTGGTCGCTCGCCGATGGGACCGGGGTCGAGATCCTCGACTTCGTCGACGACTACTCACGGATGGTCACCGTCGCTGTCGTGCTCCCGGTCACGACAGCCGCTGACGTCGTCGCCGCGTTCTACCAGGCTGCAGGTCGCTTCGGGCTTCCCGCCTCGATGTTGACCGACAACGGAGGCATCTTCACGGCAGAGTTCCGCAATGGTCGATGCGGCTTCGAGACCGAGCTCGCCACGCTCGGGATCACCATCAAGCACGGCAAGCCCTACCACCCGCAGACCCAGGGGAAGATCGAGCGCTTCCATCAGACGCTCAAGCGCTGGCTGCGCAAGCAGGACCCAGCGACGTCGATCGCCGAGCTCCAGGGCCAGGTCGACGTCTTTGTCCGCTATTACAACGAGACCCGACCCCACTCCGCTCGAGGGATGGTCCCGCCGAAGCAGGCCTATGACGCTCTGGCCAAAGCCACGCCAACGCCCGGATCCACATCGATGGAGCCGCACACCCGTGTGCGCCACGACAAGATCGACAAGACGGGCGTCTTCACGCTCCGTCACGGCACCAAACTCCACCACGTCGGCGTCAGGCGCGCCCACAAGGGCCGCCGAGTGATCGTCTTGGTCGCCGACCTCGACATCCGGGTCCTAAGTCAAGAGGGCGAGCTGCTCCGGCACCTCACCCTCGACCCCACCAAGGACTACCAGCCCCTGAACTCGAACCCGTGACGACCTATCCTGCATAGGTTCGTCTGTCCACGATGTCTCGCGACATCATTGTGGGCGCCGCGGGACTCGAACCCACGACCTCTGCCGTGTGAAGGCAGCGCTCTAACCAACTGAGCTAGGCGCCCATCGCTGACGGGTCAGCAGTGAGAGGTTAGTCGGTCGCCACCGACCCAACCAACGACACCGGTCGC
>CAIQPR010000078.1 GCA_903873775.1 uncultured Actinomycetes bacterium | reverse complement strand
GCCAAGGTCTCGAGGGCCGCGGCACCCGTACGGTCCAGGACTTTGGCGTAAACGCCCGTGGTGCGGATGTCAGCGTGTCCGAGAACCTTTCCCACCGCTTCAATGGGCACTCCGGCGTTCAACATCAAAGTGGCGGACGTGTGGCGAAGGCGGTGAGGGGTGACGGCGACATTGACACTCTCTCCGACCGACCGCAACCAGTGGCTCATCGCATCGGGATCGGCCGGACGTCCTCCTTGGACCGTCACGACAAAGTCCTGAGGCTCATTCCACGGAGAGGTGTCATGCACGTGTCGGATCTGGCCGAGAAGCTCTCCTGCAAGGACCAACGTCCGCCGCGATGAGAGGGTCTTGAGTTCGCGCCGAACGAGTTGAGTGCGCCCCTCGAGCTTGAGGCGACCGAGTTGGAATCGAACCTGAACGATGCCGGTGTCGAGATCGATGTCGCTCCACGTCAATCCAAGGGCCTCATTGCGACGAAGGCCGAGACGCACCATGAGCAGCACCGCGATGCAACGGGGGTCGCCGGTGTCCATCACGGCCGCGACGAGCCGTCGAGTGTCCTCTTCAGAGATGTATTTCGGTTTCGGTTGAGGAACCCTTGGTCGAGGGACTGCAGTCATTGGAGACTCGGCCAGAAGGCGATGTCGCACCGCGTCGCGCAGAATGGATGACATCAGGCTGTGGCAAAGACGGACCGTGTGTGGCTGGCCTCGATTCGGTCGTGCGATGCGCCCCTTTTGCTCAACGTCGGCCAACCAGTCTTCAATTCGCCCCGGGGTCAAATGATGAAGAGGGATATTGACAACCGGACCGAAGTAGAGCCGAGCGTTGCTCTGCTCGTTTTCGAGAGTTCTGGGCGCGACCTTGAAACGGCGAGTCTCAAACCATGTGGCCATCCACTCGCCCAGCGTCTGCGCACCACCATCCGACGAAAATCCGCGACGGTCTCGCTCTTGTTGTTCCTTGATCCACGCCCGCGCCTCCTTGATTGTTCGACACTGTTTGGTGGGTCTCGATCCGTTGGACAACGTGACCTGTGCTCGAAACCCTGGGCGGCCCGGGAGCGGGTGAACTGAGCCCTCGCCGTTTCCTCTCTTCGTCTTGGTCACGTGGCGGCTCCTCAGGACTCTTCGATCCTCTGTGTCATTCGTTTCGTCAACAGAGACAGCTGTGGCCCCTACAACGGTCGCGCCGCCGCGGGATTCGGGCACAGAATCGGCCGGTGCAATCGTCAACGGGACTGAACGGTGACCCGAGCGAGGTAGGCAAGCAGCGTTGATTCTCGAATGATCGTTCGTCGACTCGAGACTCGCTGGAACGAGAGCTCCCCGTGGGCCATCAGGCGTCTCACCGTAGCGGTACTCGTCCCAAGTTGTACGGCTACTTCATTCACGCTGAGCGCGCGATCAAAGAGATCACGGTGTCCTCGCTCACTCTCTCCGGAGGCCACTGCACCGGTTTGGGAGGAACGTGTCCTCACACGGAGACACCTTTGGTCATGTGGTGTTGATTCGGGTTCACGTCCCAGCGAATGCTCGATTCCTCGACCCTCTGTGCCGCATTCCGTGTCGTGATCGTTTCGAAACAGCACGGGTTCCGCCGGTCCGGCCGCCGCAAACTTGATCGCTGCGGTGTCAATAGGTGAACGCATGGTGTCTCCTTCTGAGGGAGGTGCATTTCACCCCCTCATCTGGTAGCCATCAAAAAGTGCGTTTTTCTACAGATTTCTCTCGAGAAATTTCTTGGTGGTCTTGAAAACCCAATGATTTCTTGAATTCTGAGTCAACGTGCCCGTCGGCTCCGCTGGGCGCTGCGCGCCCTGCGGGCCACGGCGTGGCCCGACGGCCACGTGTCAGTTGGGAGCAGTGGGCGAACTTTGCTATTCGTTACTCAAGTCGAGGAGCGCCCAACTTCATCATGCCTATCCCCGGAGACGCTTTGTAGATTTAAGATCGACGGGGAGGCGGGTGAGCTCGAGGTTGGGATTCGTATCCAGCATCGGATTCTGAAACACCGTTACGTCGTTATTGGAGCGCGCGTGATGAAATTTCGAACTTTGATCCTTACCCTGGCGGGCGCGGCAATGCTCGCACTGATCATCCTCGCAGGGGGAGTCGGGCTGAGCAACACTCCGACCAAGACGTATGTGGTGGAGGGCTCAGCAGCGAAGTGTCTACGAACGGTTGCGAATGATCCAACTTTAGATATCCGCTCTATCGATGTCTACCCCGCCAATGAATTGACTGGCCTCGACAGAATCGCGAGGATAAAGGGCAACCGTGGCATTCCTCCGGACTATCTCATCGGCTACTGGAGGGATGGCAAAATGGGGAAAACTGTAGCTATCAAGAGTCAAAATACTTTTGCATTTAGGGAACCCGCGGGTCGCTACAGGCTGTGGTTTCTCGTATCTTCAAGCCACATATGGCATGGAGATACGAGTATCCCAAGAGTTGGCTCCCCGAACGATGCGGCGATTACTTTTTCAGTGAGTCCGAACCGGGTGAACCGCTTACCAAGTTATTTAGATTGCGCCAGTTTCGATGCGTGGATTTCAAACCCGCCTACGATGAAATCTCTATAAATCGGACCCCATCGCCCTCGGAAATCTGATCCACTTGGCATGTCAGCGATCGGGTTTGCGCTCAGTACGACTGCAACGTGACCCTATGTCCAGGTAGGCGAAAGGGACTGACTGATTGTGCGAGCGGCGTCGCGGACGCTTAGGCATTGGGGACAGATAGCAACCCCGATAGCAACCGCCGCGAAGACTCCTGACCGACGTGAAACGTGCGGCGCGTCAATCATCAGTTCTCACTTGACTCTTGTCATT
>CAIQPR010000077.1 GCA_903873775.1 uncultured Actinomycetes bacterium | reverse complement strand
GTGGCAACCGACCCGATTGGGAGAACGGCGACCTTCATTCTCGCTGGCACGTCTGGAACCGGCTACAACCTCATTGGTGAAACCCTTGCACCGAGTTCGGGAGCGGGAGCCGCGAGTTACGCGTTCAACTACAGCGGCAACTACCTGACGAATTGGTGGACGCCTCAGAACTTTGCAACGTATGGAAACAACACGTCTGAAGCAACCGACGTCACCTACTCGTCGATTCTCGCATGGGTCACCCAAGTCAGCGCCCCGCAGGTGACAAACCAGGGCACGGATATGTCCGATACCTACACCCCCACGTGGACCTTCACGTATCCGGTCCAAGATCTCTTCGTCGGCACGGGCACCGTGATTGTGACCGATGCCAACGCAAACTGGAACGCCGCTCACTCATCATCGACGCCGCTGTCGGGCGCCAATGTCACGTTGGATGAGTTCGTGGACTTCGGTCTTGCCGCCCAGGTCCAAGGCTACGGGCCATCTGAGAACGTGAACCCCAACGCCGTCACGTCAGAGACTGCGACCACCCTTCGCGATCCACTCACGATGATGCCCGATGAGACGATCAGCCCCCTCGCCGACACTGGGACCGGCACGCTGTTCAATGCCGGGACCTCGTTCTTTACCTACGACGCCGAAGCCAACCTCATGGCGACAACTGTCCCTGGTCAGAGTTCGGGAACCTGGGCGACGACGACTTCGACCTTTAACTCCTTTGACGAACCGCTCTCGAGCACCGACGCTCTTTCGAACGTGACGAGCTACACCTACGACGCCAAAGGCAACCTCCTCACCACAGTTGCTCCAGCGACGAATCCGTGGACGCCAGCACCAGTGACCTCGAACTACTACAACGCAAACGGCACGACGTGCGCGAGCCGTGACGCCAGAGAGGTCGCCACCTACGGCGTGCTTGCGAGTTGCTCTTCGACACACGCGACGCTGTTCTCCTATGACTCGGCAGGGGATCAGACCTCAACGACCGATCCACTCGGTGACGTGAGCTCAAGCGCCTTCGATGCCGACGGTAACGAATGCGCCACCCTCACACCTGACGGATACGCGACTGGTCAGCGTCTCACTTCGTGTCCCAGTACGCCGCAGTCGAACGAGACCGTCATCCTCACCCGCAATCTCTACAACGCGGTGACGTCATCAGCGACGCCCTCAAATGCTGCCGGAGGGACGTCGTGGACCTATTTCAATCTAAATGGCGACACCGTTGCGTCAGTCTCCGTGCTCGGAAACCCCGCTTCGTGTAATCCCTTGACCACGACAACGTGCCTCGACACCTCGTACTCGAACTACAACGCGGATGGTGAACTGACTTCGAGCACGTCCCCTACGGCCACTAGCGGCACGCCAGGTCCGACGACCACGACTTTCTATGACCCGAATGGCACTTCTGTGGCAACTGTCCCGCCAGCGGGCAACGTGTCGGGGGCGACACCCGCGGCGTTCGAACAGGTGAACGTAAGTAACTCGCTTGGCTCGGCTGTCGCCTCGACACCGGCTTCCAACCTGTCTGCTAGTTGCTCCATCACGTTGCCGTCATCTCTGTGTCCGAACACCTCCTTGTCGAAATCGAACGCCGCGGGCGAGGTGACCTCGACGTATTCGCCGAGCGGCACTGGAACGGGAACCATCTCGAGCACTACGTCCTATGACCCAATGGGCAATATGGCGACGTCAACTTCAGCTACGGGGTCCTCGTCAACTGCAACAACGACCGGCACCTACGACCTCAACGGACAGTCACTCACGTCGACGACGAACGGCACCGGTGGATCTGGGTCGACGAGCACGGGATCAACAACCGCGTATGAACCAGGTGGCGCGACGTGCTGGACGTCGCCACTGCCGTGGACGGGAACTGGGTCGCCAACGTGCTCGAATCCGCCGCTCAGCGCCGGGAATCAGACAACCGTCAACTACTACGACCAAGACGGACACCTGGTAGCCGTAGCCGGACCCGGACCCGGACCCGGAGCCAACCCCTACGCGCCGAGCAACCCGTCGGGCTGTAATCCACTGACGACGTCCAACTGTGCCTACGTCACCTACTACGGCTTCAACGAAGCGGGCCAGCAGGTAACGGCCACAACACCCGTTGACGCCACCGGCAACACGCCGGTCACGACGACGTACTACGACGCCAGCGGCAATGCCGTCGCCATCACGAAGCCCGGCGGAAGCCCCGCAACGTGCAATCCACTCACCACGTCGACCTGCGCCGACACGATCTACCAGACTTTTGACGCCGCTGGACGCCTTCTCACCAAGACCTACACCGACGGCACGCCAACCGTGACCTACACCTACAACAACGATGGCTCTGTCGCCACGATGGTGGACGGGACGGGGACAACGACGTATTCCTATGACGCCGTCGGACGACGGAGCGCAATCACCAATGGTGCGGGTTCAACGATCACCTGGGCCTACAACGCGCAGGGCCAACAGATCTGTCAGAGCTATCCCAACCCAAGTGGATCAACGTGCACGACGAGCGGAGCAGGAACTTCTTCTCCACCAACGGGAGATGTCACCTACTCCTACGACACGCTCGGGAGACTGAGTTCAATTGTGACCTGGACCGGCGTGACCTTCACTAATGCCTACGACTGCGCGGGAGGCCTCGCGTGGATCAGTACGGGGACTTCAAGCACGACGAGTTGTTCTGCGTCGAGCCTCAGTGATCCGGCGATCCCCAGTTCATCGTCGGCTATCACCACGAAATACACGACCGACCCGTCGTCGGGGGCTCTCATGAGCCAAGC
>CAIQPR010000076.1 GCA_903873775.1 uncultured Actinomycetes bacterium | reverse complement strand
CCGAGGAGGGCCAGTTTCTCTTGCAATACGGCGACATCATCGCCCCGGAGGTGGGGTCGGGTGACAAACAACAGGCGACTGCCGAGCTGCCAACCCGCCTCTTCAATTCGTTGACGCGTCTCGAGGTCGAGTATTCCGGTCACGGGTAGTCCGCGCTGATGCTGGAAGGCTTCAACCGCCACCGTGGTGGCGGAGCCGATGACGCCGGTCTCGTCACCAGAAGTGTCGTGTCCGAGCGCTCGTAACTGCTTCTGGGCCTCGGCGACCTGCGCGGGAGTAGGAGAGTTCGTCGTCATGGATGTCTGTGGCGGCGAGCGCGCAGGGAATCCCGCTGTTCTCGCAGTGCAGTAACGGTAGTCCCCGTGGGGGGACGCGGTGGCTTACAGGTGAGCGGAAATCTCGGAGAGCAGCGCGCCCTTGGGCTTGGCTCCCACGAGACGGGCCACCACTTCGCCGTCCTTGAACAGCAACAGGGTGGGAATGCTCATCACCGAAAACTTGGTCGCGGTCGCGACGTTCTCGTCCACGTCCAACTTGCCAATCACGAACTTGTCGGACTGCTCGGTCGCCAGTTCTTCGAGAATCGGCGCGATCTGCTTGCACGGGCCACACCACTCCGCCCAGAAATCCACCAGAATTGGCTTGTCTGAGGATCCGACCGTTTCGTCGAATGTGGCGTCCGTCAGGGTCTTGATGTTCTCGCTCATAGCAACCTCCGTGCCATCGACGCTAGCAACTTCGACGTCGAGGCGTGACGTGCTCAGTGGCCGTGCGCCTCGAGCCAGCGCTCGGCGTCGATCGCGGCCATGCAGCCCGATCCGGCGGAGGTGATGGCCTGGCGATAGACGTGATCTTGCACGTCTCCGGCGGCGAACACGCCGTCCACGCTGGTCGCCGTGCCCACAAAGGTCTTGACGTATCCGTTGTCTTCGAGCTCGAGCTGACCTTCGACAATGGAGGTGTTGGGCACGTGCCCAATCGCCACAAAGACGCCGGTGACGTCGAGGATCTGCTCGGCACCCGTTTCCGTGTTGGCCACACGCAGCCCGGTGACCTTCTCTTCGCCGAGAACCTCTTTGACCTGGGTGTTCCACGCGAATCGAATCTTGGCGTGCGTGAGGGCTCGTTCCTGCATGATTTTCGACGCTCGGAGCGAATCGCGACGGTGGACAATCGTGACGCTGCTGGCAAAGCGCGTGAGGAAGAGGGCCTCCTCGAGAGCCGAGTCTCCGCCCCCGATCACGGCAATGTCTTGTCCCCTGAAGAAGAAACCATCGCAGGTGGCGCACGTGGACAGTCCGTGGCTCAGCAGTCGCTCCTCGCCCGGGACGCCGAGCATCAGGGAACGTGCCCCCGTCGCAATAATGACGGTGTCGGCTTCGATGGACGGCTCTTCGTCTTCGGTGAGCCACGCGCGGAAGGGCCGAACGCTCAGGTCGAGCTTCTGCACCTTGGTCACGCGAAGGTCCGCGCCGAAACGGTCGGCTTGCGCACGCAGTTGCGCCATGAGCTCGGGGCCGCCGATCCCGTCGGGAAATCCCGGGAAATTCTCGATATCCGTGGTCAACATGAGCTGACCGCCGGGCTGATCAGTGGTGGAGGAGGGTTCGCCCTCGATCACGATGGGGGATAACTGGGCGCGCGCGGCGTAGATCGCGGCGGTCAGACCGGCGGGGCCGGAACCGACAATGAGGACACTGGTGCGCTGGGGCATTGTTCTACTTTCGCAACGGAACGGGGCGGCGTCGGCGCCACAGCACGAGGCCCACCGCGATCAAAATGGCGCCCAGCAGCATGTACGTGATCCATTCGTGGGCGGAGAAAAAGTACACGTTGAGCAAGCGAACGGCCCCGATGAGGGTCACCGTCACGACCACGATCCCGACAAGCAGGATGAAGAAACCGAACGCGATGGTGCGGCCGACCAGAAAAATCGGTCGTAGAACGCGGTCGTGGAGTAGATCGAGGTAGTGGTCGAGGGTCCCAAGAAGGCGATCGACGATGTCCGGTTCGTTCGGTGGGGTCGTCTCACTCACGTCACGAATGTAGTGCCCGCGGCGGGGTGTCTACGCGCGAAGCCAACACACGCCGACGATGCCGGGCCCACCGTGGGTTCCCACCACGCTGCCCATGTCGGTCACAATCAGCGGGTGCGTGCTCGCGACCCCCTGCATCTGTGCGACCACGGCATCGATGTCGGCGGCGTCGCCGTGCACGATGGCGACCCGGCTGACCGGGGCAATCTCTTTGACGGCGTTGACGCAGGTGGCGACGGCCTTGGACCGCGTGCGTTGACGGCCGGCTTCCGCCACGACGCCGTCTTTCAGTTCGAGCAGGGGCTTGATCGAGAGCATCGAGCCGAGCATCGCCTTGGCCCCGCCGATGCGACCACCCTTGATGAGGTGCTCGAGCGTGTCAATGGTGCCAATCACACCCGCGCGCGACACCGCGTCGTGCGCGATGGCCGTGAGTTCCTCGAGTGACGCGCCCTTTTGCGCGGCTTCGGCGCACTCCATCACGATGAGTCCCTGGGCCATGGTGACCGCGAGCGAGTCAATCACCGTGACCGGGATCTTGCCGGCGACGCCGTCAGCGCCGAGGGTGGCCGACTGGTGGGTGGCCGAGAGCTTCGAGGACAGGCACACGGCCAGAACGCCGTCATACCCGTCGGCGAGGGCCTGCTCGTAGGCGCTCTGAAAGGCGCCCGGCGAGGGTGCCGCGGTTTCCGGCAGGGTGTCGGAAGCTTTGCACTTCGCCCAGAAATCCTGGGGCGTGAGGTCTTGGCAATCGACAAACTCTTCGTCGCCGAATCGAATGGTCAACGGCACGACGGTGATGCCGAGTTCCTCGACGATGTCCCTCGGAATGTCACACGCACTATCGGTGACAACGCGAATCTTGCTCATTTCAGCCCCCTTGCTGCTACAAAGCCACTTCGGTTCTCGACGTGTCGCGGCGCTGTGCGGCGCGCTGCGCGAGTACTAGGAGTCCACCGTAGACCACCGCGCCCGCGCACACCGCCACAACGAGTCGCAGAATCAAGCCGGCACCGTGGTCGTACCCAAAGGCCGCGTACCCGAGGGTGGCCGCGAGTCCTGTCGCGAGCGATAACACGAGCGAACGCGTGGCGGGACGCGTGACGCGTCGCGTCCACACGTCCACACCACGCAGGCGCAGTGTCCACACCGCAAGGACGGCGGTGACGGAGTAGGCGAGTGCGACCGACGCCGTGAGTCCCGCGAGGCTGTGGCGACCAATGGCCAGCACCAAAACAATGTTCAGGGCGTTTTCGACGAGATAGAGAAAGAACGTGTCGCGAGCGCGCTGACGGGCCTGCAGCCCGCGAATGGACACTTGGAACACAGTGAAACCCGGGAGTCCCGCCGCGAGCACCGCGAGCACCGTTCCGGCGGCGAGCGAGGAACTGGCGTCGACGTGATTCGTCAGTACGGCAATGATCGGCTGGGCCAGCACCATCATCAAGAAGCTCAACGGCAAGATGATGGCGAGCGACTGACGAAGACCGACACCGAGGCGTTGCGAAAACGATTCGTCGTCGCCACTGGTGGCGAGAGCGGACAGTTGCGGCGTCATGGCGTTGAGAACGGAGACCACCACGACGGCGTAGGGCATCTGCATAAAGGACCAGCCGTAGGTGTACGCCGAGATGGGCCCGTCACCGCCAATGCCGTACGCGAATGCCAAAACAACGTAGAGCGCGACCTGATTGGCGAGAACCAACATCAGCGTCCAGCTGCTGAGGCGTGCCACCGCGCGAATTGCGGGATCACGTAGATCGAGGCGCACGGACAGGCGCCACAGGTCCGCCTTCGCGAGGGACGGCACGAGGAGGAGAGCTTGAAGTGCGACACCGAGGGTGGTGCCGAGTCCGAGCCACGCCAGGTGACTGGTACCCGCCACCGTGGACAGCGTGGGTGCCGGATCGACTGCGTGGAACCAGAACAACACCCCAATGCACACCAGGTTGTTCGCAATCGCGGTCCACGCCGGGGCCGCAAAGCGATGGCGGACGTTCAACAGTGCGGTGGCGAGAGCGATCAGGCCGTAGAAGAAGATCTGCGGCACAAACCAACGCAGCAACGTGGTGGCGACGTTGCGTTGCAGAACGAACTCTTCTGGTGATCGTCCGGGCGTGAGGTGACCCAACGTTGTGAAGGCGTTGATGATCTCGGGCGCGGCGATCCACGCCACGCCGGAGGCCAGTATCAAGATCACGACCGACATGGTGACGACGGACGAGATGGAGCGCCACGCGCGACGCTCGCCGTCCTGGGCCAGACGTTCGATGAAGACAGGAATGAACGTGGCGCTCGCGATGCCGCCGAGAACGATGTCAAAGAGCATGTTCGGCACGGTGTTGGCGAGGTTGAACGCGTCAGCGAGAGGGGAGTACCCGAGGACGTAGGCGAGAACGAGAACTCGCAGAAGACCGGTCAGGCGTGACATCAAGGTGCCCGACGCGATGGAGAACACGCGCGAGGCGTGCGAGGAACGACTCACGTCGCGTGACGTCCCTTGGACGAGCGACGAATCGTCCGCAGCCACCACAGAGCAATGACGGCGAGAGCCACGCCGGTGAGGATGTAGCCAATAAATGATGTTTCGACGATGTGCACTTGAATGTGACCGTGCACCATGAGTAGACGCTGGTCCGGCGTGATGAATTTCGCGCTGATCGTGAAGTCGCCGTTATCCCGCCCCGCGTAGGTGGTGGAGATACGAAGTGAGCGAGTGGTTTGATCCAAGGCCAGGGGAATGTTGTTCGGCGAGAACGTCACGTGAGGCGCGCTAAGAACGAGAAAGCCCGACACGCTGTAGGGAGCGTTCGACGAGATGGTGATCGGGAGCGATGTCCCCGTACTCGTTACCGTGATCGTGCTTTGATCAATTTTCAGTCCGTCGAGAATTTTCTGAAATTGCGCCTCGGCTTCTCGAAACTC
This sequence comes from uncultured Actinomycetes bacterium, assembly GCA_903873775.1. Taxonomy (GTDB): domain Bacteria; phylum Actinomycetota; class Acidimicrobiia; order Acidimicrobiales; family RAAP-2; genus RAAP-2. The sequence continues at coordinate 3,493 of CAIQPR010000076.1, read as the reverse complement.
GTTCTGACGCCCGGTGGCTGACTGGCGACGTTCGGCGATGAGCACCTCCGCTTGAAGACCGGCCACGACGCCCGGCTCGGAGATCGACTCGGAATACGACGACAAATTGGCACTCAGCATGGCGGCCGACGCGACGTTGAGACGAGACCACGAGGGCGAGGCGACGTGGAGGAGCGTGCGCTGCGCGGGGTAGCCATTGGCGCCCACGAGGTCGGGAGAGAACACGCCGTCCAAGGTGGTGGGTGTGACAACGGGATCATTCGCGAGACCCGCGAACACGTCGCGCAGAAAGGTGGCCGTCACGTGGGAGAGCGGGACATCGATGACGACGGTGCGGGGGTGAGCGGCATACGGAGCCTGAAAGTGCAGAAAGTCCAACGTGCCGAGCACCATCACACTGCGCAGGCCGGGCGAGAGCGTGCGGTCACTCGCCAGGTTCGCCAACGGAGTATCGGTCGCGACGGCGAGCACGTTGGCGGACGCGTTGGTGACTCGAAAGGGCTCGCCCCAGGTCAATGACTCGGCGGGATCACTGGTGAGGGACTGGTCGTCGAGGACGAGGTCTTTGTCGCCAATGGTGGCGAGTGCCGAGAGATCATTCGGGGTGGTGCCGCCATTGAGAATCACGGGATCGTCGGGCACGCGACTCACGATTTGCGAGACGAGAACCGGACCGAAACTGGCCTGGTTGAACAGGTCCGCTGCGAGCGAGCGATGTGTGAGGGTGGCGAGGTCGATGGACGGCGGCACCGAGGCGACTACCGAATGATTCGTGGTTTGCAGCACGCGCGTCAGCGCGCGTCGGTACGCCACCTCTGTCGACGTGCCGCCGTAGGCGGCCGTGGAGAGGCCGTGGTAGTTGGCGCCGATGGTGAAATCCGTTGAGGAAAGAGGCGCGAGTGCGCGCAGAGCAGCCGTTTCGGCGGCGATGGTCCGTCGGCCCGGATTGGTCACGAAGACCCACGCAGCGCGCAGCGGCGTGCCGTCGGTGCCGTCGGTGGCACTGATCAAGGACCAGATCGTCTCGGTGGCCTCTCCGTTGGTGAGCGTGTACGACATCGGATAGACGCCGTCGCACGTCGATTCGGCGCAGTTGAGAGTGAGCAGTGGCTCCGCGCCCCCGCACGTCGGTTGTGCGGTTCCCGCGCCCTCGCTCACGCTCACGGCGAAATGGGCAACCCCGTTCGTGCGGCAGTTCAGTGGAAAGGTGCCGGTGCTGTCGAGAACACTCGTTGGACTCTGACTTTGCTCAAAGAGCGAGGACAATTGACTACGCGCACTCACGTGCTGGTACAGCGTCACGCTGACCGTCATGTTGTCGCCGTTGGCGCCCCCGGTAGCGAGCGACACGTCAAACGTGGTGACGCGCCCCGTGTGGAGGGCGAGGTTGACCCCCTGGGACAGGAGTTGGGGGTGCCACGACGTGTCCGCTCCCGCCGGACTCGACCACGTGAGGCCCACGAGGAGGGTGAGTGCGACGACGAGCGCCCGCCCCAAGGTCATAGTGCGGTCGAGCATTCAGCACAAACTTAGTGGGGAGCGGTGCGCGCAGTGGGTGGCACTACCCTTCTCACCTGATGAATCCCGTCGACGCCCTCGAGCGACTCCGTCGCGACGCCGCACCGCTCGCCGCCGCGTTCGCGGAGGCCGGCTTCCCCCTCTACGCGGTGGGCGGCTCCGTGCGGGACGCGCTTCTCGGCATGGAACCCTCCGGCGACGACTACGACATTGACTTCACGACGTCCGCGCGGCCCGACGACATTGCCCGTCTGATGACGCCGCTGTGCGGCGCACTCTGGGAACAGGGTCGAAGTTTCGGCACGCTCGGTGGCGTCGTGAAAGACGGTCACTACAAGGCCGAGATCACGACCTTCCGCTCGGAGGAATACGTTGATCACTCTCGTAAGCCCACGGTGTCCTTCGGAGATTCACTCGATGTCGACCTGTCGCGACGGGACTTCACGATCAACGCGATGGCCTTTGACGTCATTGAGGGCGCCTTGCACGACCCTTTCGGGGGTATCAGCGATCTCACGGCCCGCCGGTTGCGCATGCCCCATGATCCCGAGCGGTTGTTCTCTGACGATCCGCTGCGCATGTTGCGCGCCGCTCGTTTCGCCGCCCGCTTTCATCTCGAGATTGACCCGACGATCGTGTCGGCGGCGATCGCGTTGGCGGAGCGACTCTCGATTGTCTCCCCCGAGAGAATCCAGACCGAGCTCAATCTGTTGATGGTGACCGAGACGCCGTCCGAGGGATTGGCGTTCATTGTCAACACGGGACTCGCCGAGTACTTCCTCCCCGAACTACCAGGTCTGGCGCTCGAACAGGACCCCATCCATCACCACAAGGACGTGCTCGCGCACACGTTGGCCGTGGTGGACAAGGCCTCGCCGCGGCTCACCCTGCGTCTGGCGGCGTTGTTTCACGACGTCGGCAAGCCGCGCACCCGCGCGTTCACCGCGTCCGGCGTCACCTTCCACCACCACGAAGTCGTGGGTGCTCGTATGACGCGCAAGCGCATGGAGGCGCTCAAGTACTCCCAGACCCTGGTTGATGACGTGTCGACGCTGGTGGACCTCCACCTGCGTTTTCACACCTACAAAATGGGGTGGTCGGACTCGGCCGTGCGACGCTACGTACGCGACGCCGGCGAGCTGCTCGAAGATCTCAACGAGCTGACGCGATGTGACTGCACGACGCGTAATGCGCGCAAGGCCGCGATGCTCGCCACCCGGATGGACGAGCTCGAACGACGTATTGAAGAACTCCGGGCCGCCGAAGACATGTCGAAGATGCGTCCCGCGCTCGACGGCAATGACGTGATGACCATTCTCGGCGTCTCCCCCGGACGGGTGATCGGCGAGGCCCTTGCGTTCTTGATGGAGATCCGACTCAATGAGGGCGAGATTGATCGCGAGGACGCGACGCAGCGACTCTTGGCGTGGTGGGCGGAACAGCCCCGGACCTGAGAGTGTCCGCACAGCACAACGCCCCCGCCTTCCGGCGGGGGCGTTGTGCGTGAAACGGTAGGACTTACGGCCAGACGGGGTTGTCGGCACCGTCGGCGAAGGACTCCACCATGTTGTGGGCCACGTCGTCGTGGTACTGCACCGGCGGCGACTTCATGAAGTACGCCGACGGTCCGAGGATCGGTCCGCCAATGCCGCGGTCGAGGGCAATCTTCGCGCAGCGCACCGCGTCAATGATCACGCCGGCCGAGTTCGGCGAGTCCCACACTTCGAGCTTGAGCTCAATGTTGAGCGGGACGTCACCGAAGTTGCGTCCTTCGAGGCGGATGTAGGCCCACTTGCGGTCCTCGAGCCACGGCACGTGGTCGCTCGGTCCGATGTGCACCGATCCGGGCTCCATGTGGGAGAGCTCGAGCTGGCTGGTGACCGCCTGGGTCTTCGAGATCTTCTTCGACTCGAGGCGCTCGCGGTCGAGCATGTTCTTGAAGTCCATGTTGCCGCCCACGTTGAGCTGGTAGGTG
>CAIQPR010000075.1 GCA_903873775.1 uncultured Actinomycetes bacterium | reverse complement strand
CTACTCGCGGCGGATTACTGGCTCTTGGTGTTCTTGCGCTGACGACCGCGAGTGGACTGATCGAGAATCACTTTGCGCAGTCGCACGGACTGCGGCGTGACTTCAACCGCCTCATCGTCGGCGATGAACTCGAGCGCTTGCTCGAGACTCATGATCGTCGGCGGCGTCATGCGAACCGTGTCGTCGCTACCCGACGCGCGCATGTTTGTGAGCTTCTTTTCCTTGGTCGGGTTGACGTCCATTTCGTCGGCGCGAGAGTTCTCGCCGACAATCATGCCTTCGTAGACCTCGGTGGCCGGACCCACGAACAGAACGCCGCGCTCTTCGAGGGCGACGAGAGCATTGTTAGTGGTCGCACCCGCGCGGTCGGCGACGAGCACACCATTACGACGCAGGCGCAGTTCACCCATCCACGGCGCGTAGCCGTCGAAGACGTGGTGCAGCATGCCGGTGCCGCGGGTCTCGGTCATGAACTCGGTGCGCACACCCACGAGACCACGCGCCGGAATGCGCCACTCGAGGCGCACCCATCCGGTGCCGTGGTTGACCATGTCGAGCATGGCACCCTTGCGGGAGGAGAGCAGACTGGTGACCGCGCCCACGAACTCTTCGGGCGCGTCAACGGTGACGTGTTCCATCGGCTCGTGCATCTTGCCGTCGACCATGCGGGTCACCACTTGGGGCTTGCCGATAGTGAGCTCGAAGCCTTCACGGCGCATCGTCTCGATGAGAATTGCGAGCTGCAGTTCGCCTCGTCCCTGGACTTCCCAGGCGTCGGGGCGGTCCGTCGGCACGACGCGGAGCGACACGTTACCGATGAGTTCCTGCTCGAGGCGGGTCTTCACCATGCGGGCGGTGAGCTTGTTGCCTTCGCGACCGGCGAGAGGTGACGTGTTGATACCAATGGTCATCGACAAGCTGGGCTCGTCGACAATGATCGGCGGCAGCGGCTCGGGATTCTCGAGGTCCGCCAAGGTCTCACCAATGGTGATGTCCTCGATACCGGCGATCGCCACGATGTCGCCCGGTCCCGCGGACGCGGCGGGTACACGCTCGAGGGCTTCGGTGATGAACATTTCGGTGATCTTGCATCGCTCGATGGTGCCGTCAATGCGGCACCACGAAACGTGGCTGCCGCGCTCGATGGTCCCGTTCATCACGCGACACAGCGCGAGTCGACCGAGGTACGGCGAGGCGTCGAGGTTGCACACGAGTGCCTGCAGTCCAGCGCCCTCGGTGTAGGAGGGGGCGGGGACGTAGTCGATGATGGTTTGGAAGAGCGGCGTGAGGTCGTCGGTGATCACGTCCGCGTCGGTCGAGGCCCAGCCCTGACGCGCCGAGGCGTAGAGGACGGGGAAGGAGATCTGGTCTTCGTCGGCGTCGAGGTCCAAGAAGAGTTCTTCGACTTCATGGACGACCTCCGCGACGCGCGCGTCGGGACGGTCGACCTTATTGATGAGCAGAACCACCGGTAAACGGGCCTCGAGGGTCTTGCGCAATACGAAGCGGGTCTGCGGGAGCGGACCTTCGGCGGCGTCCACGAGCAGGATGACGGCGTCGACCATGTTGAGTCCGCGCTCAACTTCGCCACCGAAGTCGGCGTGTCCCGGCGTGTCGATGATGTTGATCGTCGTATCGTGCCAGTTCACGGCGGTGTTCTTCGCGAGAATGGTGATGCCCTTCTCACGTTCGAGGTCGCCGGAGTCCATGACGCGCTCGGTGACCTCCTCGTGGGCGCCAAAGGACCCCGTCTGCCGCAGCATGGCGTCCACAAGGGTCGTCTTGCCGTGGTCGACGTGCGCGATAATGGCGATGTTTCTGAGTGAGTTGCGAGTAGCCATGACCGCTCTACGCTACTCAGGTCTGAGACCTCGCCCGATTCAGGCGGCGATTCTCGGTCGGTGACGGGCTTGTGCCACCGCGGTGCGCACCAGATCTCGGGCGCCGGCGCGCAGATCCTCCAACGTTCCGTCAACGGCCAGGGCGATGCCGGCGTCGGGCCAGACCCCAATACAGCGCTCGGCGACGACGCCGTGCGGGTGACTCAGAGCTTCGATCACGAGATCGGTGCGAAGTCCCGGTCCGGCACTGCGGCCCGGGAGCCCACCCCGGGTGCGCAGGAGAACGCGGCCCGTTGCGGTAGGAATCACAATGTCCCGCCGGGCGCGAAGTGATGTCTGGGCGCCGGCGACGTCGTAGTAGGCATCCGTGTCCGGCACCTCCCACTCCACGTCGAGTGGGTCGAGCAGGTCAACCAGTTCGCTCACCCAGGTCACCGCGTCGGCGGTGACGAGACCGAGCACGGCCCGCGGTTGGCGCGCGAGCCAGTGCGCCAGTGATCCGCCACGGGCATAGCCACTGGCGGCGCGCACGAGCAGTTCGTCAATTTCGTCGCGCACGACCTGTGTCAGCGACGTGGAGCTATCTCGACGCCACCGCGCGAGGGCTCGATGCCCAATGGACCGCCGAGCAGTCGCCGCGCTCCAGACGAAGTGGCGCTGGGGCGCCCCGGCGTGTTCAACGGACCACGCATCGAGTCGTCGACGATCGAGCACGGCGACCGAGCGAAATCGTTGGGCCAGAGCGTCGCGTTGCTCCGCGTCGAGCTCGAGGGGCGACGGGGCGTCGAGATTCAACAACTCGAGCAGCGCTGCGGTCGTGAGGCGCCGGTGGTGCAGCGTGGTCATGCAGCCTCCTGTGACGGACGTGAACGGAGAATCTCGAGGAGGTCGGCCACGCCCCGTTGCAGCGTGTCGTTATCGACGTCGTGGTGCCACATCTCACCAGTGGCGGTGGATAGAGCAGCGACGCGCAGGGGCACCACGCTGGTGCGCAGAGTGTGCAGAAGGGCGTGGTAGCGCATCAGACGTTCGTGCGTCGGTCCCAGGGCCGAAGTGGTCACATCCACAATCGCAACGGACGCGCGCTCCGTACCCACGGAGCCCACGACGAGATCAACAACGTCGCGACAGATCACTCGACCTCCGTGCAATCGCTGCACGACGCGCAGCGCCGTGCGCGGGCGCCAGAGCGGATTGATGGGACCGAGCGTTTTCAGCAGAGTCGCGCTGTGCGCGCGCACGTCGGTGGCCAGACGCGCGAGATCATCACGGTCCAAAGTGGCACAGACCGCATCGACGCGCGAGGGGTCGGTGCTGCGCCAGGCGGCAAGCGCATCCTCGTACGGGTCGTCCAGGCCGACGCCCGCCACCACGAGTCGCAGCACGTAGGAGACCAGAACGCCGCGGGCGAGGGCCAGCTCGGACGACGCCACCGCGTCCTGGTGGTCACGAAAATCCTTCGGCGAGATCGTCACGACGGAGCCGTCGGCATCGTCGCCGAAGATGGCGAAAAGACCATCGTCGATCTGCGCGCGCAGTCCGGACGCCGTCCACCGGTCCGTCGGCGGTCGAGAGACCCGATCCCCCCGGAGGGCGTCGACGACGGTGGGTTCATTCACGGTGGCGAGTGGCATGTCTCCAGCGTGGCGGCCCGGTGTCACACGACCTAACCTGCGGTCGTGGCCTTCATCATTCTGTTCGCCCTCTTTGTCGTGGCCGTCCTGGTTCTGGCGGTCCTCACAGTGAGATGGGCGATTCGGCGGGATCGTGAACTCCGGGCGTCACAGGGGTCTGATCAACTAACCGAATGAATCCGGTCGATAGCTTCCACCCGGTCGTGCGGGCCTGGTTTCACTCGCGCTTCCCCGCCGGACCGACGCCGCCGCAAGCGGCCGCGTGGCCGCTCGTGCCCTCGGGCGAGGACATCCTGGTGGCCTCCCCAACGGGTAGTGGCAAGACGTTGACCGCGTTCATGATGGCGCTGAATCAGATGTACGTCGAGCCACCCGATGACCGCGTGACCGGTCCTTCGGTTCTCTACTTGTCACCGCTGCGCGCACTCGCCACCGACGTGCGTGAGAACCTTCTCGAGCCTCTCGCGGAGATGGCCGCCCTCGCCGAACAGATGGGCACTCGCGCGCCGCACATTCGCGTCGACGTACGCACCGGCGACACCACCGAGTCCGAACGCGCTGCGCAACGTCGCTCTCCCGCGCACATCTACGTCACCACTCCCGAGACGCTCTATCTCCTGCTCACCAGCGCGTCCGGACGTTCCATGCTGCGTTCGGTGCGCACGGTGATCGTCGACGAGATTCACGCCCTGTGTCGCGACAAGCGCGGTAGCCACTTAGCTCTGTCGCTCGAACGCCTCGAACGCTTGGTCGTCGAGAGCGGTGAACGTCGACCACAGCGCATTGGATTGTCGGCCACGCAGCGTCCCCTCGAACTCGTGGCGGACTTTCTCTCGGGCGTGGGCGACGGTCGCGCAAGAGCCCACATTGTGGATTGTTCGCGCGAGCGTCAGCTCGACGTCGCCATTGAGTTGCCCGCCTCCGAGCTCGACTCGGTCATGTCCCACGAGCAGTTCAACGAGATCCTGGAGCGACTCGCCACCTTGATCGGTGAGCACCGCACCACGTTGATTTTTGTCCAGAGTCGGCGACTCGCCGAACGCATGGCGCACCGTCTCACTGACGCACTGACGGACGGAGGAATTCTGGACGACGCTGAACTCGCCGTCGCCTCCCACCACGGATCTTTGTCCACCCACCGGCGACGTGAGGTTGAACGACGCCTCCGCGCCGGCGATCTCCGCGCGCTGGTCGCCACGGCGTCGCTCGAACTCGGCATCGACGTCGGACCGGTGGAGCTGGTGTGCCAAATCGGTTCGCCGAAAGCTATTGCCACGTTCCTGCAGCGCGTGGGTCGCGCTAATCACCACGTGGGCGGAACTCCCAAGGGACGGCTCTTCCCGATGAACCGTCACGAGCTCGTCGAGTCAGTGGCGCTCTTGTCGGCGGTGCACCAGGGCCAACTCGATGCGCTCGAGCCGCCGACGGCACCGCTCGACATCCTGGCCCAACAGATGGTGGCGGAGGTGGCCGCACGCGGCGAGGACTCTCCTGATGATCTCTTCGCCTGGATGACGCACGCCTCGCCGTTCCGCGACCTCTCGCGACAGGACTTCGATGAGGTACTGGATTTGACCAGCCGGGGCATCGTGACGGGCCACGGACCCCGCGGTGCGCATCTCCATTTCGATCCGGTCAATCAGAAGGTGCGTCCTCGCCGCGGGGCGTCTCTCGCGGCGATTGGTGGCGCCGGTGCCATACCCGACACCGGGGAATATCGCGTGGTCTTGGAGCCGGACGGCGTTACGGTCGGATCGCTCGATGAAGACTTCGCGATTGAGTCATCGCCGGGTGACGTGTTCTTGTTGGGAACGCACGCGTGGCGCGTCACTCGGGTGGAATCGAGTGTGGTGCGTGTTATCGACGCCACCGGCCAGGCACCGACCGCCCCCTTCTGGTTCGGCGAGTCGCCCGGCCGCACGATTGAGTTGTCCGCCGCGGTGGCGGATCTTCACGAAGAGTTGCTGGACCCGTTGGCGCGTCGCGACGCCGACGCGGCTCGGCATCTCGTCATGGCGATCCCGGGTGTCTCCGCGGACGTGGCCCAACAGGTGGTCGCGTTTCTCTCGGCCAGTTACGACGTGCTCGGTGACCTGCCCACGCGTCGCACACTGATCATTGAACGGTTCTTTGATGAGACCGAGTCGTCACACCTGGTCGTCCACGCCCCGCAGGGGGCCCGACTCAATCGCGCGCTCGGGCTCGCGCTGCGCAAGCGCTTTTGTGTCACCTTTGACTTCGAGCTGCAGGCCGCCGCCGACGATGAAGCGATCACCATCGCCCTTGGTCCCCACCACTCCTTTGAGTTGGAGAGTGTGATGAAGATGGTGCGGTCGAACACGTGTCGCGATGTGCTCACCCAGGCCGTTCTCCCTCTACCCATGCTGGCGGCGCGGTGGCGATGGAATACCGCACGCGCCCTCGTCCTTCGACGCAGCATGAACTTCCAACGACGACCCATCAACCTGCAGCGCATGGAAGCCGACGACCTCATGGCGGCGACGTGGCCGTCCCTCGCCGCGTGTCAGGAGAACGCCCCGGCGGGTCCTATTCCGATTCCCGATCACGTGTTGGTGCGTCAAACGATCGCGGACGTGCTCTTTGAACCACTGGATGTCACGCGATTAGAAGAGATGCTCGCGCGCGTGGAAGCGGGAGACATTCGTGTTCACGTGGTCGACACCTCAGAACCGTCGCTCCTCGCGCACGGAATCCTGCACGGCCAGCCATACACGTTCCTCGACGACGCGCCGTTGGAGGAGCGACGCAGCCGAGCGGTGGCAACGACGCGCGGCGTGGGCGCACTCGACGAACACGGTCTCCCGGTCTTCACCGAACGTGACGCTCTCGATCCGGAGGCGGTGCGCGAGGTGGTCACGCAGAGTGCGCCCAAGGTCCGTTCGGCCGACGAACTCTTCGAGCTCTTGTTGGACGCGGGGGCCCTGCGTCCCACCGCACCGTGGCACGCGTTTTTTGACGAGCTGTCACGTGACGGGCGCGCGATCCTCGAGGGCGATCGTTGGCGTCCGTCGAACTCGCCACCCTGGGACATTTTGATCGAGGACGATGCCGCCCTGGCGACGATGGTGCGTGTCCATCTCGCCGCCGCCGGGCCGGTGAGCCTCGAGCGATTGGTTGGTGAAGACCCCCTCGGTCCGGGACCTCTCCGGGGTGCCCCGTTGCCCTTGGGTCGTGCCCGTACCGCGATCGTCGCTCTTGAGGCGACCGGCTTCGCTATGCAGATTCCGGGGGCGCGGTGGTGTGCGCGACACACTTACGCGCGGCTGCACCGCATGGCGCGACAACGTCGTCGGGCCAGTTACGTCGCGGTGCCGGTGTCGCAGTTTCTCGATTTCCTCACGCGATGGCAGCACGTGGAGGAATCCACGCGCCTCTCCGGGCGCGAGGGTGTGCGACGCGTGGTCGAGCAACTCCAGGGCGTGGAGCTCGCGGCCGGCGAATGGGAGCGCTCGGTGCTCGCCGCGCGCGTGCGGGATTATCAACCCGAGTGGCTCGATGAACTCTGTCTCTCGGGCGAGCTCGTGTGGGGTCGACTCTCGTTGCGCGCGGGCGCCGAGGACGCTCGCGGATCCGCCACGCCGTCGATGGCGACGCCGCTCACGCTGCTCGACCGAGAAGATCTCGCGTGGCACTTGCGGGCCGTCCGCCTCGACGCCGCGCCCGTGGTGCCGCCGCACGGAGCGGCGCGCGACGTCTACGACGCCCTCGCCCAACGCGGAGCGCTGTTCCGTGCGGCCTTGCCCGCCGACACGGGACGCCTTCGTGATGACGTCGACGCGGGCGTCTGGGACCTGGTGGCCCGCGGCGCCGTCACCGCGGATGCCTTCTCGGCGGTGCGGAGCCTGCTCGGCGCGCGGCGTTGGTCGTCCTCCTCGCGCGCCGGCGCGCGACGGATGACCTTGTCCACCCATCGCGCGCCGGCCTCGACGGGCGTCGGTGAGGGTCGGTGGTCCCTGTTGCCGGTGAATGAGACACCACTCACGCCGCTCGAGTACGAAGAGCTCGCGGAGATGGTGGCGCGTCAACTCGTGCGCCGTTGGGGAGTGGTGACCTACGAACTCTTCGCGACCGAGTCCTATCGCGTGCCGTGGCGTTACGTGGTGTGGGCCCTGCGTCGACTGGAGGCTCGAGGCGAGGTGGTGGGTGGTCGCTTCGTGCAGGGTCTCGCGGGCGAGCAGTACGCGCACGTCGAGGCCCTCGACGCGTTGCAGCGTCCACCCTCCGACGTGCCGGTCACCATCGCCGCGGTCGATCCGCTGAATTTGACGGGCACCATTCTCACCGCGACCCGCATACCCGCGCGTGTGCGTCAGTCTCTGACGATTCGCGAGGGCGATGTGCGCGTGAACTAGTTCGCGGCCTCGTCGGCGCCGTGGTCGGCGTCGTCGCGATCGAGGCGCTCCTGTAACGCGCGCACGGCGCGATCGAGGTCCGCCACGGCGCGCTCGAGGACGGCGAGTCGGTCGCTCAAGATGGCGTCCACCCGAGCATCGACGCGCGTGTCAATTTGGTCGCGCAGACGGGTGTCGAGCGAGTCGAGAACGGGTTGCGCGAATTGCTTGAGAATGTCGCGGAGGTCGCCCGAGGTCTTCGGGGTGCCGTCGGCAGTGTTCTCGTCGCTCATATGTCCCACACTACGGCGTGGTGGGTGTGCAGTACCCGGGAGGGGTGAACTGCACCGTGTTGTAGAGCCCGTTGAAGGGGCTGGAGGTGAGCATGGACATCTGCGACTTCACGAGCCCCGGGGTGCAGAGATTGCCGAACTCGATATAGCCGAGCACATTGTTGGTGTGCGTGATCGACGAGGGGCTCAAGACGCTGCCGATCAGATTGGTGAGACCCGACAACGCGCACGACGTGGCGGGCGCGGTGACGTGACACGTGGTGCTGAGCGTGCTGCCATTGCGGTAGGCGCGCACGGTGTACCCCGTTACGGGACTACTGCCGCTCGAGACCGGGGGACTCCAGGACACAGTCGCCGTGGTGTTTGAGGTGACAAGAACCTTGACGTTGGTCGGTGCCCCCGGCGCGGTGGACGTCGTGGCGACGTTCTGCGTCGTCACCACGCCCGCGGACGAGGAGCCGGCGCTGTTTGTGGCCGTGACGGTGAAGGCATACGGAGTCGCGGACGTCTCGTAGGCAATGGCCATGAACACCGGGATGTTTTGTTGGGCAATGCCGAACGAGCTGTACTGGGATTCCTCGGTGTAGATCGCGGCGTTGAGCGAGGGATCCACTGCCGCGAGTCCCGCGCGCCATCCCGCGATGGTTGCCGCCCAGTTGGCTGAGATTTTGGCGGTGTTTACAACCTTCCCACTCGCCGCGACTGACGCGAAGGAATTCTTCGACCCGTAGGGGAACGTGAATGTCGTCGGAGATCCCGGTTTCGACGTCACCGTAATAGTCGCCTTGGCGTCGGAGAAGTTCAGCCACGGAGACTTGCTCAAGACGAACTGGAGTGACACGACGTCGCCCGTGGCGAGATTGGTGGGTGCACCGATGTTGACAGTGACTGTCGTTGGTGTAGCTGAGACCGACGCCAGATTGATGCCGTCGAGTTCCGAGTGGTTGTCCGGAAATCCTTCGGGGTCGAGAATGACCCAGTCCGGTTTGAGTCCGAGACCGGCGTTGCGATAGGCGTCGATCTCTGTCGCGACGGCCGCACCGGCTGCGTAGGCGTGGGCTTCAAAGGTCGCCGGCGTCACGCTCTCGGTGCCCCCGGGTCCCGACACTGTCCAAAACGACAGCCACGTGGTGCGCGGGTGATTCGTGGCGGTGGCGATGCGTTGGCCGGTGAGAAAGTCCGGCGTTTGGTTCACCGGTGTCGTCGGCCACACATTCGTATAGGGCGTGGACGTCGTGCCGAGTCCACCCGTGTCGGCGAGGATGCGCCAGCCGTCGCTGACGGCGTGGGGAAGATCGCTGGTGGGTACGTCGTAGATACCGACCCCCTGGGGCGCCGGGGTGGCCACGCCGCCGGCGAGCAGAATCAGCGCACCATTGAGAGTGACCGACGACACCGTGGGGCCCACGGTCTTTGCGAACGAGCCTCCGGTCGCGGACACGTCCGTGGCGGACCACGACGTTCCTCCCGATGACGTGAAGGCGAAGAGATCGCCCCAGTTGGCCGATTGCCCGGCGATGAGCAGCGTCGAGCCCGCGCGGGCGATGGTGATCGTTCCGGTGAGCGGGGGATCGACGTGACTTGACGAGGCCGCAGAGGTCGCGTCGGTGCCACTCCAGACGGGAGTGGCGGGCTGGGTTGTGGAGAGAACGATGACATCACCGGTGGCACTCGCAATCGCCGCGAGCCCGACGTACGACGCGGTGGCGACCGCGGCGAGGGACGGGGAGACGTTGGGTGTCGACGTGGCCGAACTCAGGTCGCTGAGAGTGACGGACGATCCAACTTGAAACATCTCCACGTGTCCGCTCGGCGTGACCGCGGCCCAGCGAACGGTGGATCCGATCACGCCGAGGGACACCGGGCTGCCCGCGATCAACGCGGGGGAGGTAGCGGACACCATGGTCGACACGTCACCGGGGACGGTGAGAAGGAATGGCCGGGTGAGGCCGAGTGTCAGCACGACCAGGTGCGAGGAGGAGGTTCGCACGGCGATCTGGTCGGACGTGTGCGTAACGGTCACCGCGGGCTCACCGAGAACGCTGAGGACGCCACTGGTGGGCGACAGAGTGCTCACCGCATTCGAGAGGTCGAGAAGTCGCCACGCCGTGTTGGTGAACACCGCGCCACGCGACAGTTGCGGCGGACCCGAAACCGGCGCGTTGGTGACGAGGTAGAGGTCACCGCCGACGCCGACGTAGACCACATTGATGTCCCCGAGCGCGTCCACGAAGGGCACGGGTGCGTCGCCGGGAGCCGGCAAATCGGCGACGACGCTACTGAGATCGACGTAGGTCCCACTGCTCACCGGTGACGCCGGGGGCACGGACAGAACCCCGATCGAACTGGTGGCGGTGGCGAAGGCGATGACGTCCTCGCCGGTGGCGGACGATGTGGCGAGAGGTCCTTGGGTGATGGTGGCGCCATTCACGGCGGTGGCGAGTGAGCTCGGATCCCAGGGCAGCGGACCCGAGGACGTCTTGGCGAAGGCGTAGAGGGGCAACGGGGTCGTGGGTGTGCCGCCCACGAGGTGCGGGGAAGCTGG
>CAIQPR010000074.1 GCA_903873775.1 uncultured Actinomycetes bacterium | reverse complement strand
TCGAGCGTCGCTACTGATCTTGGCGCGCATTGCGGGGCGACCCTGACCCAGCCCCACCGGTCCTTCAGCTATCTACTCGACACCTCAGCACCGACACAGGAGGTCTCCGCCGCGGGAGCGGTCCAGGACTTCTCGTACTCCGACGAGCTCAATCCCACGTCGGTGACGGCTGCCTATGGCCCGACAACGACATCGCCGCCGACGACGTCACAGGCCCAGACGGACCCGACGGGCCTGGCAGCCAGCCAACACGCCACCTACACGCGTTACGACCGTTTGGGTCGAGTGTGTGCCACGGGGCCGACCTGGGCAACGTCCTGCACGGTCCAGACCGGTGTCGGCGACTCGTGGACGAGCTACGACCTGCTCGGCAATGTGGCCCAGATCACCGACCCCATGGATCAGACGACCACGATGACAGCGGCCGACCCACGATTCCCGGGAACCATCACGTCAACCACCACGCCCGAGCAGGGGACGGCCACCATCAGCCTGAACGCGCTCGGCCAGGTGACGACCAAGACTTCGGGGGCGATCGGCGGCGGGGCAGCGCTCGACACCGTGTCCTACGCGTACAACGCCGATGGCCGCCAGTGCCTGGTCGAGCCGGTGGCGGCGACGCTGACGTCAGCAAACTGTCCGACCAGCCTCTCTGGGTTAGCAACGGGTTGGACCGGCGAGATCTACGACCCTCTCGGTCGGGTGACCTCGGCGGGCAATCAGTCGACTTACGAGACCACGACCTATCGCGCCGATGGGCTCCCTGCGAGCGTCGCAGAGACAGCCGCCCTTGGCTCGACGTCCTCATCGAGCGCCATCAGCTACACGTACAACAATTTCGACCTCGTCTCGTGCATCCGCTACGACTCCACCTCCCCGTGCCCGACATCGCTCTCAAGCGCGGTCCACACCGTGAATCGCACCTACGACCCGCTCGGCGATCTCAGCTCGACCACGGACTGGAACAACAACGCGGTGTCGTACGCCTATGACCTGAGCACCGGGTTGCCGCTGTTGTCGACGACGACGGTGCCATCGGTCTCGGGGGGATCGAGCACTGAGACCCAAACCCTCCAGCACAATGCCGATGGCCAGGTCACCTCGATCGGCTATGCCGGCACGTCGCCCCCAACGACGCTCGGCGCGCTCAATGCCCTCAGCTCGTCATCGACCTATGCCACGTCGACCACTTTGAGCTCGCTCATCTCGGCGAGCACCATCGGAACGACCTCGTCGACGCCGAGCTACACCCAGCTCAGCCAGGTCGCCTCCACGACGAACCCAGGTGCCACGAGTGCAGACGCTTTGACCTACGGTGCCAACAACCAACTGAAGACCGAGTCGACCCCAACGTCATCGTCGCTTCCGACTCACCTCACCTATTCCGCCACGACCGAGCAGCTCTCCTCATCGAGCCCGGCGAGCGGGTCCTCGACCTACTACGTCTCGGACGCCCTCGGCGAGCGCTGCGCGCAGGTGACGGCGAACTCGAACCCATCGCTCGGCTGCACGTCGCCGCCCACGGGGGCGACGACGTACTCGTGGACGGCGCTCGGACAATTGGCGCAAGTGACGTCACCGAGCACGACGACCTCCTATGTCTATGACGCCCGAGGCCTGCGAGTCATGACAGCATCAACCGGGTCTCCCACCACCATGTCCAGCTACGACATGGTCGATGGCGGTTCGATCCCTGAGATGCTCAGTGACG
>CAIQPR010000073.1 GCA_903873775.1 uncultured Actinomycetes bacterium | reverse complement strand
CGAGTAAAGCGAGTGGGAGAAAGTAACTATGGCGAATTTTGAATTCCTCGACGCGCTCGGACAGATTGCGCGTGACCAGAACATTGACGAGGCCGAGCTGCTCCAGGCCCTCGCCAACGCACTTCTCGCCGCCTACAAGCGTCGCGACGACTCCGCCGAAGAGGCCGAAGTCGAGATCAACCCCGAAACCGGTGAAATCAAGGTGTGGGGCCTCGAACTCGACCTCGAAGGCAATGTCGTGCGCGAATGGGACGCCACGCCCCAGGACTTCGGTCGTATCGCCGCGCAGACCGCGAAGCAGGTGCTCATGCAGCTGATTCGCGACATTCAGCGTCGTCAGATGTACGAAGAGTTTGCGAACCGTGAGGGCGACATCGTCTCCGGTACCGTCCAGCAGAACGACAACCGCTACACGTTGCTCGACATTGGACGTGTTGAAGCCCTGCTGCCGCAGGCCGAGCAGATCGCCTTCGAGCGCTACGACCACGGCGCGCGCATCAAGGTGTACATCGTCGAAGTCCGCAAGACCAACAAGGGTCCCCAGATCGTGGTGAGCCGCACGCACCCCGCGCTCGTCGCCAAGCTGTTCGAAATTGAAGTGCCGGAAATCGCGTCGGGACTCGTCGAGATCAAGGCGCTGGCGCGCGAACCCGGGCACCGCTCGAAGATCGCTGTCGCGTCCAATGACTCCATGGTCGACCCCGTCGGCGCCTGCGTGGGCGCGCGCGGATCTCGCGTGCGCAACGTGACCAACGAACTGCGCAGTGAGCGCATTGACGTTGTTCCCTACAGCGACGACCCGGTTGAGTTCATTCAGGCCGCCCTTCAGCCCGCGCGCGTGCGCGAGGTGCGCCTCGACGAGGCCGAGGGTGTCGCCACCGTCATCGTGCACGACCAGCAGCTGTCGCTCGCGATCGGCAAAGAGGGCCAGAATGCCCGTCTCGCCGCTCGTCTGACCGGCTGGCGCATCGACATTCGGTCCGAATCACAAGAGAACGACGAAGAAGAGGGCCTGCCCGAGGGTGATGAGATCATCGTCATTGACGAGGTCGTCGAACTCGAGGACGGTTCCGTGGTCGAAGTCGTGGACGTCATTGAAGTCGACAGCGACGGCAACATCGTGGACGAGGCCGTGTTTGTGGCCGAAGTGGACGAGGCTGACGGCGAGAACGCGGACGGAGAGCAGGCATAGGACCGATCCGCACGTGCGTCGTCTGCCGGCGGCGCGGTGAGGCGGCGACGTTCATCCGGATCTCCCGGAATGATCAGCGCGGCTGGTACCGCGGCGCGGGCGAGGGCCGGGGACTGCACGTCTGTGCGACCGGCGACTGCGCGTCGAACGTGCAACGAACCCACCTCGCTCGCTCGCTCCGCGTCAGCGTGAGCGCGCAGGACGAGGAGATCGTTCGACAATTACTCGTCAGGTAGTGAAAGTACCCCGCGAAGTGTGAGAGACTAGAAATCGCGTCTGAGAGCCCCCGCGACCGGCGCAAAGGTGAAGGAACGTCTTGGCGACAAAGAAAATTCGTGTACACGAGCTCGCGCGCGAGCTCGGCATGACCAACAAAGAGATCCTCGATCTCTCCCAGACCCTGGGTATCGGCGTGAAGAGCGCCTCGTCCTCCATCGAGGATGCACAGGCCGACCGCGTTCGCCGCAAGGCCGACGCCGAGGGACTTCGTCGTGAACAGCAGCCCGAAGAGGCTGCGCCGAAGAAGCCGACCCGCGCGAACACCTCGAGCGCCGACGCGACCCCGAGCACAGAGCCGGCTCCCGCCGCACCCGCGCCGGCCCCCGACGTCGCTCCCGTCGTCGCGACGACACCCGCCGCCGACGTCGCGACGGAAGCACCTTCCGCCCCGAGTGAGGCACCCCGCGTCGTGCGTACCCGCACGGCGCCGCCGAAGCCGGCCCCCGTGCGCACCGTCATGCCCGACGGTCCGACCACGATTCGCCCCACGCAGCGCCCCGCCGCCGCGGGCGACGCCGAGCCGCGCCCCGCGCAGCCGCGTCCCCCGATGTCCGCCACCGGTCGACCGATTCCGCCGCCGCCGATGCGACCTCCTTTGTCGTCAACCGGTCGACCGATTCCGCCGCCGCCGATGCGCCGTACCCCGACTCCCGGTGCCACCGGACGTCCCACCGGTCCCGGCGGCGCTCGTCCCGGTGGACCAGGCGCTCGTCCCGGCGGTCCCGGTGGACCCCGCACGGGTGGCGCGCCGCGTCCCGGTGGTGCCCCCGGTGGCGCTCGTCCCGGTGGTGGTGGCGCGGGTGGTGGCTTCGCAGGCGCACCGCGTCCCGGCGCTCCGGCGGGCGGACCACCTCGTGGTGGTGCCGCGCGTGGTGGTGGCGGACCTCGTGGTTCGCAGCGCAAGCAGACCCGCCGCCGTCGCCGCAATGTCGAAGAGCTCGAGCCGACGCTCGCAACGACCTGGCAGCCGAGCAATGCACCGGTGCCCGATGGCGAGATCATCATCGAGCGTGGATCGACCGCGAAGGACGTCGCCCCGAAGCTGAACCGTTCGGCCGCCGACCTCATTCGTTTCTTGTTCCTGCAGGGCGAAATGGTCACGGCCGTGCAGTCCCTCACCGACGACATGATCGAGCTCTACGCCGCGGAAGTCGGCGCCGAAGTGCGTCTCGTGGATCCGGGTGAAGAGCAAGAGGCCGCTCTGCTGGCCAAGTTCTTTGACGACGACGAGGACGACGAGGAGATTGACGCCGAGACGCGTCCGCCGATCGTCACCGTCATGGGTCACGTCGACCACGGCAAGACCTTGTTGCTCGACCGTATTCGCTCGGCCAACGTGGTCGCGGGTGAAGCCGGTGGCATCACCCAGCACATTGGTGCGTACCAAGTGGACTGGGACGGACGCATCATTGCCTTCCTCGACACGCCGGGTCACGAGGCCTTCACGGCCATGCGTGCGCGCGGTGCGAAGGTCACCGACATCGTGATCTTGGTGGTCGCCGCCGACGACGGCGTCATGCCGCAGACGATTGAAGCCATCAACCACGCCAAGGCCGCCGACGTGCCGATCATCGTGGCCGTCAACAAGATTGACAAGGCCGACGCGAATCCGGACCGCGTGCTGCAGCAGCTGTCCGAGCACGGTCTCGTGCCCGAGAAGTGGGGTGGCGACACGATCGTCGTCGAGATCTCCGCGCTGCAGAGCCTCGGCATCGACGCCCTGCTCGAGCAGGTTCTGCTCGTGGCGGACATCGAAGAACTCGAGGCGCGTCCGACCGGTCACGCCGTCGGCACCGTCATTGAAGCCAATCTCGAAGTGGGTCGTGGACCCGTGGCCACCGTCATGGTGCAGCGCGGCGAGCTCAAAGTCGGGGACCCGGTCGTGGCCGGATCCGGCTGGGGCAAGGTCAAGGCCCTGATCAATGACAAGGGCCAGCAGGTCAAGTCGGCCGGACCGTCGACCCCGGTGCAGGTGCTCGGATTCTCCGAGCCGCCCTTCGCCGGTGACGAGATGCGAGTGGCGAGTGACCTCGGTCACGCCCGCACCCTCGCCGAAGCGCGCGCGCAGCGCGTACGTCTGACGGGTCACCAGCCGGCGATCGCCGGTGGTGGCGCACGCCTCGAAGACCTCTTCGAACAGATTCAGCGTGGTGAGACGGCCACCCTGAACATCGTGCTTAAGGCCGACGTGCAGGGATCGCTCGAAGCTTGCACCGAGTCGCTCAAGAAGCTGGAGCGCGACGAAGTCAAACTCGCCATTGTGCACCGTGGCGTGGGTGGCATCACCGAGAACGACGTGCAGCTCGCACGCGCCTCGAACGCGACCATCATTGGATTCAACGTGCGTCCCGACAAGCGCAGCCGTGACCTCGCCGAGAGCGAGCACGTCGAGATTCGCACCTACGAAATCATCTACAAGTTGATTGAAGAGATCGAATCGGCCATGCTCGGTCTGTTGGCGCCGGAATTCGAAGAAGTCGTCACTGGCGAAGCCGAAGTGCGCGAAGTCTTCCGCGTGCCGAAGATCGGTGCCATTGCCGGTTGCTTCGTGCGCGAAGGTGTCATCACCCGTGGATCGAAGGTGCGTTTCCTCCGCGAGGGCACCATCATCTGGAAGGGTTCGATCACGTCGCTGCGCCGATTCAAGGATGACGCGCGTGAGGTGAACGCCGGCTTCGAGTGCGGTATCGGTCTGTCCGACTACCAGGACTTGAAGGAAGGCGACATCATCGAGACGTTCGAGGAACGCGAAATTCCTCGGACCGCCTAATCGGGTGAGCAGCGACCGCGGTGGGGGCAAGCCCCCCTATCCGCGCAGTGCGCGTGTCAACCAGATTTTGCGTGAGGTGATTTCAGACACCATCGTGCGACTCGGTGACACCGACGAGCGACTCGGATTCCTGACCGTCACCGGTGTCGAGACGACACCCGACATGCGCAACGCCACGGTGTTCTTGGACACCATCGGCGCCGACGCTCGCGAGGCGCTCGACGAGCGTCGCGCGCAGATTCAGGCCGCGGTCAATGCGCAGACGCGTCTCAAGCGCACGCCGAAGTTGGCCTTCGTGATTGACCCGGCGGTGAAGAGCGGCGAATCGGTGGAAGAAATCATCCGCCGCTTGCACGATGACGAGTCGTAACGGGCTTCTCCTCGTCGATAAGGCGTCGGGCATGACGTCGCACGACGTGGTGGCGAAGTTGCGTCGTCTCCTCGGTGAGCGCAGTATCGGACACGCCGGCACTCTCGACCCCATGGCCACGGGACTTCTCGTCATGGGCGTGGGTCGCGCGACGCGACTCTTGCGTTTCGCTCAGGCCGAAACCAAGCGCTACACCGGAGCGGTGCGTTTCGGTATCGCTACTGATTCTCTTGACGCCGACGGCGCGGTCGTCGCCGAAGCACCGGTGCCGGAACTGAACGCGGAGCTCGTCGCGGCCGCCGCCGCGGCACTCACTGGCGACATCCTGCAGGTCCCACCAATGGTGTCGGCCATTAAACAAGGTGGGCGCAAACTCTACGAACTCGCCCGTGAAGGCCAGGAGGTCGAGCGCGCCCCACGTCCCGTCACCATCTCGTCCTTCGTGTTGACGCCGAGCGACGACCCGGCGGTGTGGACCTTTGACGTCTCGTGTTCGGTCGGAACGTACATCCGTGTGTTGGCGGCGGATCTTGCGGAACGCCTCGGGACCCTTGGCCACCTCGTGGCTCTGCGGCGCGAAGCGAGTGGGACGCACGACGTGCGCGACGCGCACCGCCTCGAGGACATCGCGGCCATGGTGGAGCGAGGTGAGGATCCCCTCGAACCCCCACTCAGTTTCGTGAGCACCTTCGAGCGGGTTCATCTTGACGCCGCCGGCGTTCTCGCGGTGGGCCAGGGCAAGCGCCTCGCGTACCAGGGCACATCAGATATTGCGGCCGCGGTGGACGAGGACGGCGAATTAGTAGCCGTCCTGGTTCGTCGAAAGGACGCGTGGCAACCGGATGTCGTCTTGCGTCCGGCGCACTGACGCTGCGTTGGTCCATCGGAACAACGCCACTGCGCAACTCTCTCGCGGCGAGAAGGACGAAAAGGCCTCTCCCGTCGCCCGGTAACTTGGTGGTAATGAAGGTGCTCTACGACCACGACCCCGAGGGTGATCCCCGGGGCGCTGCGGTCACGATTGGGGTCTTCGACGGAGTCCACCGTGGCCACCAAGCCGTGCTCGAGCGACTCGCCGACGACGCGCGTCAACGTGATCTGCTCGCCACCGTCGTTACCTTCGATCCCCATCCTGCTCTCGCGCTCGCGCCCGAAAAGGCCCCCGCCCAGATCGAGCCACTCGCACGACGCCTGGAACGCTTTGCGGCCCTCGGCATTGAGCAGACGCGCGTCATTACCTTCGACGCCGACGCGTCGCGCGAGAGCGCGGAAGACTTCGTCCGACGCGTGCTGGTCGGCCAGTTGCACACGCGACACGTTCACGTCGGACGGGACTTTCACTTCGGTCGTGAGCGTGGCGGCAATGTGGAACGTCTTAGCGAGTGGGGTGAGACCTACGGGTTTGACGTCGAGGGACTGGAGCTCGTCACGGACGGCGGCCGCATCTCGTCGACGAGAATTCGCGACCTGATCGCGCAGGGTCGCGTCGAGGAAGCACGTGACCTCCTCGGTCACCACGTCGTCCTCACGGGAATCGTCGAACACGGTGACGCGCGTGGGGGAGCGGAGCTCGGCTACCCGACCGCCAATCTCGATCTCGCCCCCCACGCCGCGCGCCCCGGTCTCGGCATCTACGCCGGGGCGGCTCGTCTCGCCTCGGGTGACTGGCGGGCGGCGGCAATTTCGGTCGGGCGACGTCCCCAGTTCTACGAACACGGCGACGTGTTGATTGAAGCCTTTCTTCTCGACTTCTCGGGCGACCTCTACGGCCAAACCCTCGATCTCGTCTTTCTTCAGTTCCTGCGCGGCGAGGCCACGTTCAATTCGGTTGAGGAGCTGATCGAACAGATGGGTAAAGACGTCGCCGCGACCACGGAACGCTTCGAACCTCACCGCAACTCTCCGGAGACCTTGCTCGCGCTATAGGTGAGTTGAGCCTCTCGGGCTCTGATCGACCTTTTTCCTACGGTTTTTCGCCGAGTTCCCCGAGGCCTGCTAACATTTCCCTCTGGTCAGCGTCGCTGATCGTGCGGGTCGCCACGGCGGCGGTTCGCAACGGGACCCCCGATTCATAAGGCGAAACCACTCCATGGCCGAGAAGCAGCAGATCATCAAGGAATATCAGCACCACGAGACGGACACCGGCTCGCCCGAAGTCCAGATCGCGATTCTGACGGACCGGATCTCGCACCTCACCGAGCACTTGAAGGTCCACAAGGGTGATCACCACACCCGCCGTGGCCTCATGAAGCTCATCGGTCAGCGCCGACGTCTGCTCGACTACGTGCAGCGCGACGACGTGGAGCGTTACCGCTCTCTGATTCAGCGTCTCGGAATTCGTCGCTAGACGAAGCCCCCGCCGGCGCCGCCGGCGGTAAGGAGCCTGCCGGACTTTCGGAGGCCAGTGGAGAATCCCCGACTGACGCGGAGGTTGCCCACTGGGATCCGAACCGGTGCGCTCCGTGACAGAAAGAGGAGCAATCCATGACCGACGCTATTCGCGTTGAGGGCCCCATCACGGGGACCGACAAAACCCTGACCTTCGAAACCGGAAAGCTGGCGCAGCTGGCTGACGGTGCGGTGGTCGCTCGTATCGGAGACACCATTCTGATGGCCACCGCGGTGGCCGCCCGTTCAGTGCGTGACGGCATCGACTTCTTCCCCCTCACGGTGGACATTGAAGAGCGTTCCTACGCCGCGGGAAAGATTCCCGGTGCCTTCTTCCGTCGTGAGGGCCGTCCCTCCGACCAGGCCATTTTGATTTGCCGTTTGATCGACCGCCCGCTGCGTCCGTCCTTCCCGAAGGGCTTCCGCAACGAGGTGCAGATCGTCGGCACCGTCTTCTCGGCCGACCAGGAGAATCCGCACGACATTCTCGCTATCAACGCCGCCTCGGCCGCGTTGATGCTGTCGGGCATTCCCTTTGACGGACCCATCGGTGCCGTGCGCCTCGCGTACACCACCGACGGTGTCTGGGCCCCGCACCCGACGTTCGCCGAGGGCGACGCCGCGGTGTTCGAACTCGTGGTCGCTGGTCGCGCCCTCACCGACTCGGTCGAGAGCGAAATCGCCATCATGATGGTCGAAGCCGGTGGAACCGAAGGTTCCTACGAGAAGTACATCGACGGTGCGCCAAAGGTGACCGAAGAAGTGCTGGCCGAAGGTCTTGAGGCCGCCAAGTTGTGGATCCGCGAGTCCATCAACCTCCAGCGCGAACTGGTCCGGGCCTACGTCGCCGAGCGTGGCGAAATTCAGCCGATTCCCTTCGTGGCCCAGGCCGACTACACGCCGGAGATTTTCGCGCGCGTCGAGGCCATTGGCACCGACGTCCTGAAGGCCGCCAACGCCCTCACCGAGAAGCAGCCGCGTGCGGTGGCCCTCGACGAGGCCACGGCCGGCATCATGGCGCAGCTCGCCGATGAGTTCCCGGACAGCGCCGGCCAGATCAAGGCCGCCGTGCGTTCGTTGACCAAGAAGATCGTGCGTCAGCGCATCGTCGACGACGGTGTGCGTATCGACGGTCGTAACGCCAGCCAGATCCGTCCGCTCTCGGCCGAGGTCGACCTGTTCCCGATGACCCACGGCTCGGCGCTCTTCCAGCGCGGCGAGACCCAGGTCATCAACGTGACCACGCTGGGCATGCCTCGCATGAAGCAGCAGCTCGACACCATCACGCCCGACGAGTGGCGCCGCTACATCCACCACTACAACTTCCCCCCGTACTCGGTGGGTGAGTCCGGTCGCGTCGGTTCGCCGAAGCGCCGCGAAGTG
>CAIQPR010000072.1 GCA_903873775.1 uncultured Actinomycetes bacterium | reverse complement strand
GTTGCACCAATGGATTCGGTGACGGTGGTGGGGTCGAGAGCCCAGTCGTAGGTCGTTGTCGTGGTCGGTACCGCCGAACCCACGGAGGGTGCCGCTGTCCCGGGTCCCACCTGGCAGACGAGCCCTGCCCACTCGGCGTGGCCATTACAGGGCGACGAACCGCTCGCCGCGGTGTAGTACGTCGTTAGTCGTGAGCCACTCGTTGCACCGAGACTCGCGCCGCTTGCACCATAGGACAAGGTCTGATCCTTCTCAATGGTCATGCCGTCAGCGTTGAGTCTCGTGACGTGAACAACGGCACCCGCCGGCAGTGATGACACTCCGGGGTAGATAGTGCCGGGAGTACCACAATTCGCGCTGCACACCATCGACGGCGTGCCGTACTGCTTAGGATCGCCGTCTCCGCTCACGATCGGTGCGTAGTTGTCAACCCTCACCCGGTAATCCGGTGATGACGTGCTCGCAAAATCACCCGTCATGGAACTTGGGCTCAACGTTGTGGGATCACTCGTCGTTGAGTACCCCGAGTTCGTTTGCGTCACGAGTTGCCACGGCATTTCATTCGGACCCAGGGTGAATGGCGCAGCCGGAGAGGTGTACGTGTCATACGTCGCTGGCGAGTCGAGACCGTAGATGTAATGGGTATGGGACCGGCCGAGAACTGGTGTTGCGGTGCCGGCACCGACGGACATGTTGTGCAGAGGCCCGTAACTGTCCGTCAGCTCGGCCCCGAGTGGGACGCCGTACGTTTCTGCCGTGTTATAGAAGTTCAGCGTGGCCCTATCTTGTGCCGTCGCGGCCGACGCGCTTGAACCAGCCAACATTGCCGCAACGAAACCATTGGCGTCAAGTGACCACATGACATTGTTCTGCGCATTAAAGACCGCGCCACCTTCAAGTTGACCGTACTGCTGGGCGCTGAGAATCCAGCCCGTCGATGTTGATGAAGCGCCAAGTCCCGCCGCACCGTCGCCATAATTCGCCGTGTCGACCACGCGTCCGAAACCGTCGAGATAGTCGACCGTCGCACCTTGCAGGTCGGTCGTGCTCGGAGTCGTGCCGGGGCCAAAGACGGCCACACCGGTCACGGGAACATCTTCGTTCTGGCTCCACGCCGCCGGATCAGTCAGATTGGCGGCGTTCGTGCCGTCACCGGCGATCGAGATCCCGTATTCGAACGTTGTCGTCGCGTTCGTCGCTGTGCCCGACGCTTGATCCGAACTATCTAGTGTCTGAAAAACCGACGAAAGGCGATTTTGGCTGTCGTAGGTCATGGTCCACGTTGCTGACCCGGGACTTGAGACTGAGTTGAGCAGCGTCGCCCCGCCGCTTCCCGTCGTGTACCCGTAAGTTGTCAAGGTCGCCGACACCAGACCGCTCGAACACGTCGGCGTTGCCCCTTCCGACAGACCGAAGCGAGGGTCCCATTCAGCCGACAAGTATCCCGACGAGTTGTACGCGTAACACGCGACTGGGAGTGTCGTCATGGCACCCGATGATCCGGAATAGGGATCCCATTGTGTCTGGTCTATCTCGGAGATCTGATTCGGGTAGTTGTAATACGTCACGCCACCGTATGACGTAAAGGACGTCGCTGAAGAATAGTCAAAGTTGAGTGCCCGACAGCCTCTCGTGATCGTTGCGCCCTGCGTGACCGGACAGCCGTTTGCTGCGGGCATTGCTGAGATGACTTCCGCTGGCCCGTAACTTCCGTTGAACCATTCGTCAACAGTCGTTCCACCGCCCGACACAATTTCGGAGACCGACGTCGTGGTTGAACCTATAGGAAACACCGGAGCGCCAGTGGACGACGATGTATAGAAACTCGTCACCGTCCCCGAGGAGTCCGTTACTTGGAACGTAAATATGGTCGTCGAACCATGACCTGACCACTCTTCCACCATCGTCGCCTGCAGTTGCGCCGCCGCAGCTGCGCCAACGGACGTGAAATTGAGGTTGGTAAGGTACGCATTCTGCGACACGCTCGATGAATATGGAAAGACGTACTGCGTTCCTTGGGGAGTCATGAGCGCCATTGACCCAGCAGTCAAAGAACTGTTGAGATTATCCAGGACATTAGCGTTCGCGAGGTTGTTCCCGTGGGGATCGTTGGTCGCCCAACCGGGTCCGAAGGGCGTCGCGCTCAAGGTGCCGGGATGGCTCGAATAGCTCCGGTCAAACTGG
>CAIQPR010000071.1 GCA_903873775.1 uncultured Actinomycetes bacterium | reverse complement strand
GCACGGGCGGCGGTGGCACAGGTGCCACCGGTAACGCTGCGGCGACAGCTGGAACTGCGCAATCGGGCGGTGGCGGCGGTGGCGGCGGTGGGCTCTACTCGCAAAATGCCCCGGTCATTGTTCGTCCGAAGACGAGCTTCGTTGTGAATGGGAGCGCGGGCGCTGGCACCAATGGCGCGGCGGGTGGATCCGGATTCGTCGAAATTCGCTTCCTGGCCCTGGCGGTGCCGACTCCCTCCGCCAACGTGTACTTCGGTTCCGGAAGCTCGACGTTGACTGCGGCCGGAGACGCCTCCATTAAGGCGTTCGCCAAGGCCATCACGGCGGGACACGAGAACATTGTCATGATCAAGGCGTACACGGACCCGGCCGGAACGGCCGCCCAGAACAAGACGCTCTCCCAGCAGCGTGCCAACGCGGTGGAGAAGTACTTGAAGGCCCAACTCGGGTCGTCGGCGAGCAACTTCACCATTACGGCCACCGGTGAGGGCGCAACCAACAAGTTCGGTTCGCCCGCACTGGATCGCGTCGCGCAGCTGACATCGGTTGCACCTGTCGCGTAACGGCAGTATCCGCCCCTCTCTCGGCCCTGGGGGCCAAGAGAGGGGCGGATTTTTGCTGTGCGCGTGAATGAAGTTCGTGCTCCACAACCGGACGTACGGTTATGGAATGAAGCACGCCAGGCCGGAGCGACTAACGACTGCGGGTGCGTTGCTCGACGCGGTGCGCGAACTTTCCGGCGTCGTGGAAAGGTCCCCTGGCGTTTTCTATCGCCGGTCTCGTCCCTTTCTCCATTTTCATGAAGACGGTGAGGAGCTCTTCGTGGACATCAAGGTGGACGGTGAGTGGGTGAGGAATCCCGCGTCACGCGTGACAGAGATTGATGAGGTGATCACGCTCGTTCGGTCCCTGTGAACTTCGACCTCCACTCATCGCCCCGCCAGGGGCGAGGTGGTGGCACGAGTAATAATCACTACGATCGAGACGCGTTATCTATGAGGTGGGAGAACCTATGCGTCGCAGTGTCATCTTTGGTGTGAGTGCACTAGCGACGGTGGTGGCGTCTTTGGCGGTCGCTCCGTTGGAGAGTCTTGCGGTTGGCCACCCGATTGCGCTGCCGTCGCCGTCGGGACTCATCAAGAACTCTCTGGCGAATGCTGAGAACAGTCGCGCTGTGCACGAAGTTGCGATGACGTCATCCGGTGGTCAACACCTCACGATGACCAATGACATTGGCACGAGTGAGGGCCGACAGGTCGTGTCGTTTACCGACGGCGCCCAAGCGGAGATTCTCGGATTCGTGGCCGCGAAGCACGCGTACTTCGAGGGCAACAAGATGGCACTGCAGCAGTACTTCGGGTTTACGTCGAAGCAATCCGGGACGTACGCGAACAAGTGGATGAGCGTGACGCCAAAGAACGCGGGATGGCAGCCACTCACGCAATCCATCACCCTCGCCTCGGATTTTTCTTCGAACGTCGTGATTCAGCACCCCACGATCGCGAAGAAGACGCAGAAAATTGACGGCGTGACGTGTTGGGTTATTTCGGGAAATCTGGTGAACACATCGACCCGCGAGACCGCGAAAGTCACGCTCTACGTCAGCGACGCGAAGACGCCGCTACCGGTTCAATTCAATTTGGCCGCTGGTGCGACGACGACCACGGTGAAATGGACACAGTGGGGAGAATCATTGACATTTGTCGCTCCCACACACAGCGTTCCCGCTCCGTAACACCATCCCGTGACGGACACATTTCGTCACTGACGCGTGCGCGCTGTCGCGTGTGCACACCAGGCAATGACACCTCGATCGATCGACGTGATGCGTAACGCTCGAAAATCATGAAAGCAATTAGCAACTTTCATAGCGAAAAATATTGACCAATAACCGCCGTTATGACCTTGCACGGCATGGTCGGATGACGTAAGTTCGACAAGTCCAAGATGTACAAAAAAGGGGGCCATCTAATGGCAAGCATGTTGTTGATCGGCGGAGTGATCGCGGTAGCCGCGATGGCGCTTCGCTACCGAGCGAGATTCTTGCGAATCTTTGCCGCGCTCATGGGCGCGTCGGTGATGTCCGCGATGGTGTTTGTGCCGGCCGCTAACGCCACCGGTCCCCAGTCGCCTCTCTACATCACGAACACGAACACGACGAACGTCGCGGGCACGCTCGTGAAGCTCACCACCACAGGTGGTTCGGGCTCGGGAGCCGTCACGTTTGTCGCGAAGGGCACGGGCTGCGTTGTGAACAACGCGAAGAGCACGTTGACCTCGACCGGTCTGACGTCCTGCTCCGTGGTCGCGACCAAGGCCGCGAGCGGAACTTTCTCCGCGATTTCGTCGTCCGCGGTTGTCTTTACCTTCACGGGTAAGGCGCAGCCCGCGCTCGTGATTTCGAACAAGGTTCACACGGCACTCGCCGGTACGACCGTGGCGCTCACCACGACGGGTGGTACGGGTACCGGTGCAGTGAGCTTCGCCGTCACCGGCACCGGCTGCACCTACGTCGCCAAGAAGATGTCGCTGACGGCCTCGACCATGACGTCCTGCTCGGTGGTTGCCACCAAGGCCGGCAGTGGTCTGTACGGCTCAGTGACCTCGGCCGCAGTGGTCTTCACCTTCATCCCCGCCAAGTTCTCCATCGTGAACACCGTTCACGCGGGCACTGTGGGCACCCCGGTGACGGTCGTCGCCGAAGGTGGTTCGCTGACCGGTACGGTTAGTTACTCGGTGACCGGCACGGGCTGCGCGATTGTCGCTTCCACTGGCGTGCTCACGGCGACGCAGGCCGGGACCTGTGAGGTCAGCGCCACGTTGAAGTCAGGCACCAAGGTGCTGGGCTCCGTGTCGAACGTCGCCTTCGTCTTCACGACGGAGAACCCGACCGTTGCGAATCCCGACGTTGCCACTCTGACGTCAGTGACCGGCGCCGCGGGCGCTCAGGTGAACGACACCGCTAACGGCGACGCCAACTTCATCGACCAGTACTTCAACAATGGTGACCACTGGTACGTGAACTATGTCGGCGCCGGTTCGACCATCACGTTGACCTGGCACGTTGCCGGTTCCAACAAGTTGCCGCTCGCGAAGGCTCCTGTCACGCTGTTGAGCAACCTCAACTACTCGTGCTCCACGGGCGTGCTGTGGTCGACGACCAGCCTCAACTCCTTCCCCGGCTGCAACAGCGGCACGCAGGGAAGCCTGTCCGGCACCACCGACGCCCACGGCAACGTGACCTTCACGCTGACCAACAACAACGTCGTCGCCGGTAGCGCTCCGACCAACACGACCTCCGCCGCCGGCGTGCAGGCCAACGAGTCGAGCACCTTCCCCTGGACCGCCATGCTGTTGCAGGTTGGTACGGACACCTACACGGGTGACCCGGCCACCACTATCAACCAGGGAACCGACCGAGTGGACTTCATCATCATCCCCTCGTCGAACTCCAAGGTCGGTACGGACAACCCGACGGTTGCTAAGCCGGACGTGGCCACTTTGACGAACGTCACGGGCGCTGCGGGAAGTCAGATCAACGACACCGCGAACGGTGACAACTACTTCATCAACCAGTACTACAACAATGGTGACCACTGGTACGGCTACTACATCAACGACGGCGCGAACGTCGCGTTGACGTGGCACGTGACCGGATCCAATGGCCAGGCCCTTCCGAACGCTCCCGTCACGTTGCTGAGCAACCTGTCGTACTCGTGCGCGAAGAACCTGACGTGGGCGCAGTCGAGCCTGAACGTGTACGCGGGTTGCGGGAGCGGGGCGCAGGGCGAACTGGCCGGCACCACGGACTCCAGCGGAAATGTGACGTTCTCTTTGACGAACACGAACACCGACACGGGCACCGCGCCGTCGGACACGACGTCGACCGCTGGCATGGAATCCAACGAAGGACCGTTCTCGTGGACGGACATGGTTCTCCAGGTGGGCAGCGACACCTTCACCGGTGACCCGACCGCCACAGTGAACCAGGGCACCGACCGCGTTGACTTCATTGTCATCCCGAGCACGCCCACGTCGCCGCAGACCTCGCCGACGTACTCCAACCCGGACGTGGCGTCGCTGACGTCCATCACGGGTGGTGTGAACTCGACGCCGCTCGACGACACCGCCAACGGCGATCAGTGGTTCATCAGCTCGTACTACTCCGCCGGCGACCACTGGAACTTCACCTACGTGAAGCAGGGTTCGCAGTTCACCGAGAACTGGCACGTCGTGGACTTCAAGGGCAACCCCGTTGCGAACACGCAGGTCACTCTGCTGACGACGTTCGCGGGAACATCCACCGGCTTGTCGGCTTCGGGGTTGACCAATGGTCAGCTGACCGGAACGACGGACAGCAACGGAAACGTCAGCTTCACTCTGACCGACAACGACACGACCGCCGCGACGTCGCCGACGGACATCACCGCTGCAGGAACGGCCCTCGGACTCGAGAGCTCGGACCCGTGGGCGCGCACTGCGCTCCTCATCGGTGCGCCGGTGGCGAACGGTGGCCAGAACCCGGCCGACGGTGCGATTGGTAGCTCGACGGACGTGATTACTGCGGGTTCCGCGGCGATCAAGGACGTCAACCAGGCCACTGACTTGGTGGACATCATCTCCGTGCCGTCGTCCTACACGCCTCCGGCGAGTGGTCCGACCTACGCGAAGCCTGACGTCGCCACGATGACCGCTATCTCCGGTGTGCAGAACACGGCTCCTCTGGACGACACGGCCAACGGCGATCAGTGGTTCATTACCTCGTACTACTCGCCCGGTGACCACTGGAACTTCAGCTACGTGAAGGCGGGCGCGACGTTCACCGAAACCTGGAACGTGAAGGGCAGCAACGGTCAGGCCCTCGCGAACGCGACCGTCACGTTGAGGACCACTTTCGCTGGCAACTCCGCGAATTGGTCGGCCAGCGGCATCGCGAACGGTGACATCACCGGCACTACTGACGCCAACGGAAACGTGACCTTCACCATCAAGAACACGGACACCAGCAGTGGCTCGACGCCGGGGAATCTCACTGACCCGGGCACAGCTCTCGGCCTCGAGGGCCCCAATGTGTGGACCCGCATGGTTCTGATCGTGGGGACGCCCGTCGGAAACGCCGGCCTGCCGGCTGGTGACGGCGCGGTGGGAAGTGCCACCGACGTCATCACGGCCGCCAACGCCTCGCTGTCGGTTGTCAACCAGGCGACTGACCTCGTGGACGTGATTGTTGTTCCGTAGTTAATTCGTAGTGCGTAGAACCCCGTCGACCCGGGACATCCCGGGTCGACGGGGTTCTGTCGTAGTGGACGTGACGTATCTACAGTGGATGACGTAGCGCTTCCACACCACACATCTCGCCTCACCTAACACAGCAAGGATTTCTGACAATGTCTCCGGACGCCACATTCCCTCAGCGACCCTTTCCCCGTGATTTCATGTGGGGCACCGCAACTGCCGCCTATCAGATTGAGGGCGCTGCCACGGAGGACGGCCGCACGCCGTCTATTTGGGACACGTTCAGTCACGAGAGCGGTCTTGTCACTAATGGCGACACGGGCGACGTGGCGTGCGATCACTATCACCGCTACGAAGAAGATCTGGACCTTCTCGCCGCCCTGAAGGTCCGCGCATATCGTTTTTCCGTCGCGTGGCCCCGCATTCACCCGGACGTGACGGGACCCGCGAATCAGAAGGGTCTTGACTTCTATAAGCGACTGATCGCCGGACTGCACGATCGCGGCATCACGCCGTTGCCGACGATGTATCACTGGGATCTTCCGCAGTCCCTCGAAGAAAAGGGCGGCTGGACATCGCGCGAGACGTCCTACCGTTTCGCGGACTACGCCGCGACGGTTCTCGAGCAGTTGGACGGCGTCGACAAGTGGACGACGTTCAATGAACCGTGGACCAGCGCGTGGCTGGGGTACGCCTACGGCATTCACGCGCCCGGTCGCAGTGACATTGGCGCGGGCGCGTCGGCCACCCACCACCTGCTCCTCGCCCACGGCCTTGGCGTGCAGGCGTGCCGAGACATTCGTCCCGGCGTGGAAATTGGTCTCACCCTCAACCTCGGCGCGATTCGGGCTGGTTCGAATGACGACGCAGATGTCGCTGCGGCGTGGCGCAATGACGGCAACTTGAACCGCATTTGGCTGGACCCGTTGTTTAAGGGCGAGTATCCGCAGGACATGGTCGAGCTGTACGCCGAGTATCCCCCGGGCTTTTCGGTGGTGCAAGAAGGTGACCTCGAGATCATTTCCTCGCCCATTGATTTCCTCGGCGTCAATTACTACGGACCGGGAACGGTCATGGGTGAGGGCCGTGAGCATGAGGCGCGCATGGCGGGCTTTCATGTTGGACCACCGCCGTCGGAAGAATCGATCAACCACCTCCACTCCATCGGGGTCGGAGTTCCCGGGCGTCCGCGGACCGCAATGGACTGGGAAATCGATGCGTCGGGTCTGCGCGAACTACTCGAGCGACTCTCCAAGGAGTACACCCAGATTCCGCTGTACATCACTGAGAATGGTGCCGCGTATCACGACTACGTCGGAACAGACGGAGCGGTGCGCGACCCCGAGCGTATTGAGTACATCAAGCAGCACCTCGAGGCGTGTCTCGACGCGATGGACGAAGGTGTCAACCTCCAGGGCTACTTCATCTGGAGTCTGCTCGACAACTTCGAGTGGGGCTTTGGGTACTCCCGACGCTTCGGCATCGTGTGGATTGATTACGACACGGGTCGTCGCATCCCGAAGAGCAGTTACTACTGGTACCGCGACTTCATCAACGCCAACTCGTGACGTCGACCCGCGTCAGCGGGTCAGTTTGCGGGTGACGTAGCGCGGGACGAAATGGTGACGGCGCGACGCTGTTCGTCGCTCGCGGCGAGCCAACACCGGACACTGTGGTTCTCGTCCACGTCGACGTTCGGCGGCTCGTTGGTGTGACAGAGGTCGGTGGCGTGAGGGCAACGAGGGCTGAAACGACAGCCGTCGTAGTTGAAGTTGATCGACACCGTCGTCGACGTTGCCGATGTGTTTTGGTGGGACAAGTTCTCCGGGTTGGGCACCGACGACACCAGTAGTTGCGTGTAGGGGTGGACGGGCGCGTCGATCACGGTGGTCTGTCGCGCTCGCTCCACGACCTGTCCGGCGTACATCACGACTGTTTCGTCCGCGATGTACCGTGCGGACGCGATGTCGTGGGTGATGTACATGATGGCGAGGTGGCGGTTGTCGCACAATTCGCGCAGGAGATTCAGTACGCCAAGGCGCACAGAAACGTCCAGCATGGAAATAGGTTCGTCCGCGAGCAGGATGCCGGGATTCACTGACAGTCCACGGGCGATATTGATCCGCTGCAGCTGACCACCCGACAATTCGTGGGGGTACCGATCGAGGTATTGCTCGGGCGGGGTCAGGGACACGCTCTCAAGAACCTCATTCGCCTTTGCGGCGACGTCAGCCTTGTTGGTTCCGTGTAGGAGCAGTGGTCGTTCAATGGCGTACCGAACCCGGCGGACGGGATTGACCGCGGCGAAGGGATCCTGGAGAACAAGTTGGACCTCGCTCGCGTAGCTCAACTCACGACGCTTCGTCAGGTCGATGGATTCCCCGTAAATCTTGATTTCACCGGATGTCGGGGTCACGATACGGGCCAGCATGCGCGCGAGGACGGACTTGCCAGATCCGCTCTCACCGACGACCGCAAGAACCTCACCCGATCGGAGAGAGATCGACGCGCGATCAACGGCGCGCACTTGCTTCTTGGCGCCAAAGAATCCACCTTCGCCTCGAGCGGTGAAGTGTCGCGAGAGGTCAATCGCTTCGAGTGCAACGTCGCCCGTGTGACGCTCGGTCATGACTGCTCCTGCTGATCGCCGTGTGGTGAGTGACGGAGCGCGACCGGAACGGCGGCCGACGAGCTCGGATCATGCAACCAGCACGCCACGAGTCGCTCTCCGTTGTCGAGCGACATCAATTCCGGCTCTTCTGTCCGACAGCGGTCCATGGCGTAGGGACACCGCGGATGGAACGCACACCCCGTCGGCAGATTCTTCAAGTTGGGCGGTGTGCCGGGGATGCCCGTCATCACCTGACGCTCACCTTGCAACGGTGGGAACGAGTCCATGAGGCCTAAGGTGTACGGGTGACGAGGGGCACGGTAGAGATCGAGAGCTGGCGCGCGCTCCACGATGCGGCCCGCGTACATCACCATGATGTCGTCGGCGAGCTCGACCAGGAGCGAAAGGTCGTGCGTGATGAAGATAAGTGCGAAACCCAATTTCTCGCGTAGGTCATGAAGCTCCGAGACAATTTCGCGCTGTGTGACCACGTCCAGCGCCGTGGTTGGTTCGTCCATGATGACGAGCTCGGGTTGGAGCGCCAGAGCCATCGCGATCATCACTCGCTGCCGTTGACCACCCGACAATTCGTGAGGAAATCGCTGGAGCCGGTCGGGAGCGAGCTTTACGAGGCCGAGCAGTTCTTCTGAACGCTCACGACGCTGCGCCTTCGTGGACTTTGGGTCGTGGGTGCGAAGGACTTCGTCAAACTCCTTACCGATCTTGCGCATCGGATTCAGCGCGTTGAGTGCGCTCTGCATGACGATGGACACGTGGGACCACCGCACGGCGCGAATGTCGGCGTCCGACGCGGCCAGCATGTCGAAATCGCGTTCGCCGTCGGGACTCTGGAGCCGCAGCGTGACGTCGCCACCGGTGATGACACCGGGAGCGCGCAGGAGGCGCGTGAGTCCGTACACGAGGGTCGACTTCCCCGAACCGCTCTCTCCGGCGACGCCGAGGACATGACCTTTCTCTAATGTGAAACTCACGTCGGTGACGGCTTGGACGGCGTCCTCGCCGTAGCCGTAGGCCACATAGAAGTTCTTCACGTCGAGTATTCGTGTCGAAGAGCTCATGACATCTCATCCTTCAAGGGAGACACGGCGTCTGGTGACGTGACGAGTGGAACGTTCGTGGTCTTGACGACGGGCGTGTAGCCAAGCCGGGGTCGACGCGTCAGCCCGGCGCGACGCTGCTGGCGCTTCGTGGCCCCACCTTCGCGCAGACGCGGATTGACAAATTCGTCAATACCAAAGTTGATCAACGCGAGGCTTGTGCCGACCAGTGCGATAGCGATACCTGGCGGCGCCAGCCACCACCATTCGCCGGCCAATGCTGCATTGTTGGATTGGGCCCAGTAGAGCATGGTGCCCCAGTTCCACGTCGTGATGTTCGTGAGACCCAAATAGGCCAGCGTGGTGTACACACCAACCGAATAGAGAATGGTGAAGAGCAGCGACGATGCGAGGATCGGAAGAAGATTGGGTCCGATCTCCTTGAACATGATGCGCCAGCGCTTCTCGCCAATGATGTGCGCGGCGACCACGAAATCTCTGTTGCGCAATGAGAGTGTTTGTGCCCTCAGCACTCGAGCGCCCCACGCCCAGCCAGTGATGGCCACGATGACGCCAATAATGAGGGGACTGGCCTGCTGGCCCGTAGGCAACAGGCTGCTGATCACGATGAGCAGGGGAAGTCCGGGCATCACCAGAAAGACCGTCGACAGAATGGATAGTCCGTCGTCCGTGCGACCACCGAGATAGCCCGCGGCTAGGCCAATGACAATGGAAATGAATGTGGCAACAAATCCGGCGATGAAGCTCACGACCATTGTCACTCGACAGCCGACCAGAAGTTGTGAAATGACGTCTTGTCCGAGGGACGTGGTTCCCAGCCAATGGTGCCAACTGGGTGCTTGATTTGGCGTGAACGTGGTGGCACTCGGGTCGTAGGGCGCAAGCCACGGACCGATGATCGTGAGCACCACGAAGACGGAGAAGATAATCAGACCCGCGACAACCTTGCCGGACCGGGGTATGCGGAGTGATTTCATTACTGCACCGTCGCCGATCGAATTCGAGGGTCAAGGTAGTAGTACAGCAAGTCTGCGGCGAAATTGGCGACAAGAACTGTGAACGTGATCACGAGGAACACGCCCTGAATGAGCGGATAGTCCTCATTTCCGACCGCCGTGACGAGAAGATTTCCGACGCCTTGGTAGCTGAAGACACTCTCGACGATGAGTGAACCCGACACCAAGAAACCAATGGTGAGGGCGAG
>CAIQPR010000070.1 GCA_903873775.1 uncultured Actinomycetes bacterium | reverse complement strand
GATGAAGGGTACCGATGTCACAGACGTACACAACGTGAGGGATCCTTGAGCCCCCACCGTCACAACTCCCCCGTTGCTCGGTCGTGCGCAAGAAGGACTGGTATCGCTGTTCGTAAGTAGTGGCAACGAAGATGCGTCGTAGCCCGTGGCATGTCGGGTGCCGTACCCGACGCTCACGAAAGAGTGCGCCCCAAACGCCGCCAGAGAAAGGGGCGTATCGCTCCCATTGGAGATGACAAATGTCGCGCGAACGTGGCCGTCTTCGACGGGCTGGGTTCCGAAGCCTCCCGAGGACGATGCGAAGCTCCAACGAGACACCGTCGCACACACCTCTCCCCCGGCAAATGGCGCGCAGTCCTTCGCGCCAACAGGAGTCACACCCCACGCAATTGCGAGCGCCGGCTGGTTATTCCATGAAATTGCCGCATCGGTAATGAAGTGACGTTCCTCGTCATTCGCTCGGTGCTGGGCGTTCCGGGCACCTGTCACGGCGACGACACTTGCAGCCACCATGAGACACGCCAGCAATGCATACGGAATCCATCGAGGGGAAAGCCCACGCGAATCTCTGGTCGCGCGATCAGTACTCTCTTGATCAACCACCTTGCCCCCAAACGGTCCGACAAACAGTACATCAACCTCAATTCGGTTCAACGAAAAAATGAGAGCACTCCCATGACGTCCTACATCTTGACCCTGCAGTGCCCCGATCAACCCGGCATCGTGCGTACGGTCGCGAATGCCATTGCGGCGTTTGGTGGCAACATCATCGAGAACGATCAATTCACGGATCCCCCGACCGCATTGTTCTGCATGCGCACCCGATTCGAATGCGACATCGAGAGTGAAGCAGAGGTTCGCCGCCTCATTATCGAGTCCCTCGACGGCCTCTCCGCGCAGCTCTCCGTCAGAGACGAGGGACGCCCGCACCGAGTCCTGATTCTCGCCTCACAGTACGACCACTGCCTCGCCGACCTCCTCTACCGCCAGCGCAATGGCGACATCCCCATGACGGTGGTGGCGGTGGTCGCCAATCATCCAGATTGCGCCGCGCTCGTCCAGCAATACGACACGGCATTTCTCCAAAGAGACATCACCCCGGCAACCAAGTCGGCCGTTGAAGCGGAGATCCTCGCGCTCATCGACACCGAGAATGTCGATGTCGTCATCCTTGCTCGCTATATGCAGATCCTCTCCCCCACCTTCTGCAGTGCGCTCCCGGGCCGCATCATTAATATCCACCACTCGTTTCTCCCCGGATTCAAGGGCGCGCGCCCGTATCACCAGGCCTACGAACGAGGCGTGAAGCTCGTGGGGGCCACGGCGCACTTCGTGACGGCCGACCTCGATGAGGGCCCGATCATTGACCAGGACGTAGTGCGGGTCTCTCACGCCCGTCAACCCAATGATCTCGTGGCGATTGGTCGCGATGTCGAACGCACCGTTCTGTCGCGGGCCGTCAAGTTGGTCTGTGAGGATCGCGTGGCCCTCGTGGGCAAGCGCACGGTCGTTTTTTATCAGTAGCGCGCAACGATCTGCTCACCCGTCCCCGTGACGGAGATTGCGACGAACTAAAGACGCGTCGCGGCATCCTCGGTGGGAATGAGCGTACGAGCCGCTCGAGCCTCGTCAACCCGGGTGACCGGCGTCGACCACGGAGCACCCTGCACCAATTCGGGCGTATCCGCCGCGCGCTGCGCAATCGTCTCGAGGGCTTCGGCCAATGCTTCGAGCGTCTGCAAGCTTTCGGTCTCGGTGGGCTCGAACATGAGGGCTTCGTCCACAATCAGTGGGAAGTACACCGTCGGGGCGTGGAAACCTTCTTCGAGCAGGCTCTTCGCGACATCGAGCGCGCGCACGCCGTATGCCGCTTTGAGCTCGCTGGAAGTCAAGACACACTCGTGCATGCACGGTCGGTCGTAGGCCGCGGGCAGAGTGGCCTCGAGACGCTTGCGCAGCCAATTCGCGTTCAACACAGCGTGCTGAGCGACGCGGGTGAGGCCGTCGCCGCCGTGCACTTCGATGTAGGCCAGTGCCCGCGCCAGCACCATGGCGTTGCCGTGCCAGCCGTGCACGCGACCAATGGAATGAGCTGGCGTCGACCACGAGAACGTGCCGTCATCCCCGCGCGTGGCCTTCGGTCCGGGGAGAAACTCGACGAGTCGAGAGGACACCGCCACCGGGCCGGCGCCGGGGCCACCGCCACCGTGCGGGGTGGCGAAGGTCTTGTGCAGGTTCATATGCACGATGTCAAAACCCATGTCCCCTGGACGCACGACGCCGAGGATGGCGTTGAGGTTCGCACCGTCGTAATACAGCAGGCCGCCCACCTCGTGGACTGCGGCGGCGATTTCGGTAATTTCCTCTTCGAAGAGCCCCACGGTGTTGGGGTTGGTCAACATGATGCCGGCAACGTCGGGACCGAGCGCCGCCTTCAGCGCCGCGAGATCCACCAAGCCTCGTTCGTCGGATGGAATCGTCGTCACTTCGTAGCCCCCGAGGGTCACCGATGCGGGATTTGTTCCGTGGGCAGAGTCCGGGATCAACACGCGTCGGCGGGCGTCGCCATTGGCCTCGTGGTACGCGCGCATGAGGAGCAATCCCGTCAGCTCGCCCGCCGCGCCGGCGGCCGGCTGCAAGGTGGCGGCACTCATGCCCGTGATCTCACACAGCGTCTCCTCGAGCGTCACGAGTAGTTCGAGCCACCCCTGAATCAACGGGGCCGGAGCGGCCGGATGAACCGAATTCAAGCGAGGATCCGCCGCGACGGCATCACAGAACTTCGGGTTGTACTTCATCGTGCAAGATCCGAGGGGGTAAGCGCCGAGGTCCACCGAGAACTGACGATGCGACAATCGCGTGAAGTGGCCCACCAAGTCGCGTTCGGATACTTCCGCCAGTGGGACCACCTCTGTCGCAAGGTGCTCTGCAGGAATGAAGGACGCGAGCGGCGTCTCAGGAACACCCGTTGTGCGAAGTTGATAGGACGAGCGCCCGGGCGAGGAAATCTCGAAAATGGTCGGCTCGGTGTCACGTCCGAGCAGCGGGGCCGACTTGGCGCGACCGCCGGAGTAGATCTTGGTCATAACTACTTCACCGCCTTCGCGAATGCCGCGACCAGTTGGTCAATGTCTGCCTTCGTACGCTTTTCCGTCACCGCCACCACGATGGTCCGCTCGAGAACGTCGCCGGGAAGCGAAGGATCTTCTCCGCCACACAGCGACAACGCCGACACGCCTCCGAGGAAACCTTCATCCACGAGTCGATTGAGCACGATGTCTGCGGACAAAGGCGTGGTGAGAGCGAATTCGCGCAGGAACGGCTGCGAACTCACGAGGTCAATACCGTCAAGGGCGACGAGCTGCTGTGCGGCGTAGTGAGCTCCTTGCGCGCAGCGAGTCGCCACTTCGCGCAGACCGTTCGTGCCGAGCCACCCCATCTGAATTGCGGCCGTCACCGCCATCAAGGTCTGATTCGTACAGACATTGGAGGTTGCTTTCTCGCGACGGATGTCCTGCTCGCGAGCGCGCAGGGTGGTCACGAAGGCTCGACGGCCTTCCGTGTCCACCGTTTCTCCGACGAGACGTCCCGGCAATCGGCGAATCTGGGCTTCGGTACAGGCGAATAGTCCGAGGTAGGGACCGCCGAAGGCGAGCGCTGTGCCGAGAGGCTGGCCTTCTCCAACCAC
Source organism: uncultured Actinomycetes bacterium (assembly GCA_903873775.1). GTDB lineage: Bacteria > Actinomycetota > Acidimicrobiia > Acidimicrobiales > RAAP-2 > RAAP-2. Next base: position 10,904 of record CAIQPR010000070.1, on the reverse strand, counting down.
CACGTCCGCACCCCAGTGTCCCGCGGTGTGAAGAACACTCGCGCCGATGGGATCGGCGGCCACGACAAACAGTGCACCCTCGGTCGTCGCCAGAGACTTCGCCGGGGCCAAATCTTCGAGAACGCCGAGATAATTGGGGTAGGCGGCGACAATCGCTGCGGCGCCTGACGTGTCCACACTCCCCCATTGGGTCACGCCATCCACCAGCGGCACTTCGATGACCTCGTGGCCAGTCCCCCTCGCAAACGTGCGCACCACCGCACGCCAGTGTGGGTGGATGCCCGAAGAAAGAATCAACTTTGATCGCGAGGTCGCACCCGCCGCCATGTTGACTGCTTCGACGAGCGCCGTGGCTCCGTCATAGAGGGACGCATTGGCAATCGGCAGCCCACTCAAACGCGAGATCATGGTTTGGAATTCGAAAATCGCCTGCAGAATTCCCTGGGCTACTTCCGGCTGATACGGCGTGTACGCGGTGACAAATTCGGACCGCGAGCTCAACGCCCGCACGACGGCCGGTACTTCGTGGTCGTAGGCACCGGCACCGGCAAAGCACACCAGACGCTGGGTGGTGGCGCGGTTCGCGTCACCCCAATGTGCGACGTGCTCGGCCACATCGGGCTCGGACAGACCGGCGGGAAGAGTGAGTCCACCGGCCAGACGCATTGCCTCGGGAACGTGGTCGAACAGTTCCTCAAGCGACGAGAGTCCGAGGAATGCGAGCATCTCCGCCCGTTCATCATCGGTATGGGGCAGGTAATCGGGCACCTTACTTAGCCTTTCTCACAAAGGGAAGCGGAGTGATGACGGCCGGTACATCGCGACCACGCAGGGTGACGGTCACACTGGTCCCCTCCGACAGTTCGCCACCCAGGAGTCCGAGTCCAATGCCGCGCTGCAGCACCGGCGAGAAATTTCCTGACGTGAGGGTGCCGAGCTCCACACCACCGTGCGAGACCGTCGCCCCTTCCCGGAGCGGCTGACGTCCCTCGGCAACGAGCCCCGTCAACAGACGCGTCACGCCCGACGCGCGCTGGGCGATCAGCGCGTCACGCCCTCGGAATGCGGGCTTGCTCCAGCCCACCACCCAATTGAGACGCGCTTCGAGGGGCGTGATCGTGGGCGACAACTCGTGTCCGTGCAACGGAAGCGCGGCTTCGAGACGCAAGGTGTCCCGTGAGCCCAGTCCGGCGGGGGTGATCCCTGCAGCCACGAGTCGTGCCAAGAGGTCCGGTGCCGCCTCATTCGGCACAGCAATTTCGATGCCGTCCTCACCGGTGTACCCGGTGCCGGCCACCCGTACCTCCGTACCCCACAGGTCGAGCACCTGCACCGCAAAGCGCGGCACCGTCGCGAGGCGGGGATCGACGGCGGCGACCTTGGCCCGGGCCTGAGGTCCCTGGACGGCGAGAACACAACGCTCCGCCGTCACGTCAACACCCGGAATAGCGGCGACGACGCGGCTCGTATTGGAGGCATTCGGCATCACGTCGAACTCGTCGGGCCCGACCCACCAGACGATGATGTCGTCTTCAACGCCACCTTCTTCGTTCAATAAGTGCGTGTACTGAGCGCGACCGGGGGCGATTTTTGCGAGGTCGTTGGTCAGTGTTCTCTGCAGGGTGTCGAAGATCTCCGGGCCGCGCGCACGCACCGTTCCGAGATGCGAAACGTCGAAGACCACGGCGTCCGTGCGGCACGCCATGTGCTCACTGAGAGTGCCACCCTCGTAGTGCAGCGGCATTTCCCAACCACCGAACGGGACGATCTTCGCGCCGAGGGCGACGTGTTGTTCGTAGAGATAAGGTCGCCGATCAGTGCTCATCAGCCCTCTACCCTAAACGGCCGCACGGGCCGCTGAGTTCACGCTAGGCGCTGAGTTCCGTGCGATCGAGTTCGCGGGCTTCGGTACGCAACGTGTCGTCGAGTTCGGCGACGACACCGGCCAACGGCACCACGTTGAAGACTCCTTGCCCCCCACGAAGCAGATCGACGATCTCGCCGTTGGAATGCGCCATGATGGTTTTCGTACCGCTCAGAATCAAACTGGCCGACGCGAGATCGGCCCCTAAGCCCTCGCGCAAACACGTCACCGCCTGACGGGTGCGCGCGAGCGACACTCCGGCGTCGAGGAGCGACTTGATGACCTTGACTTCAACGAGGTCCGAATAGGCGTAGCGACGCTTCGAGCCTGAGCCCGACGCTGACGCTACGGAAGGCGTCACCAGTTCGGTGCGTGCCCAATAGTCCAACTGGCGATAGGTCACGCCCGTAATCCGGCACACCGCCGGACCACTGAATCCATCTGTTACGAGTTCCTGCATGAGAACGTCCTTCCGACCAAGGCTGTTCGCGCAATGTGCGCCACAGAAGTGTAGTTACAGTCCTGTCGTTCCACAAGGGGAATTTCAGCGAGATAGGTCGGGAAGACCAATCTGCGGCGAGGACGCCTCGGCGAAGACGCGAGGGGGAATACGTCCGGCGTGCGCCGCGTTCCACCCGGCGCGGACCGCATCACGGATGGCGGCCGCCATGCGGGGAGGATCGAGGGCCCGATTGATGGCCGACGCCGCCAACACCCCATCGCAACCAAGTTCCATCGCGAGGGCGGCGTCTGAGGCCGTCCCGACACCCGCGTCCAAGAGGACGGGCACGCTCACTCGCTCGCAAATCAGCGCGATCGCGTGTGGATTGCGAATACCGAGGCCAGATCCAATCGGCGATCCCAGTGGCATGACCGCCACGCATCCCTCCTGCTCCAACCGCTCGGCGACGATCAAGTCATCGGTTGTGTACGCCCACACCTCGAATCCATCGGCCACCAAAGCTCGCGCGGCAGCCAAAGTTTCCACGACGTCCGGGAGCAGCGTCTTGTCGTCGCCAATGACCTCGAGCTTGATAAGTGGCGTATCAAACGCCTCGCGACAGAGCCGGGCGGTCATCACCGCGTCGGCCGCGGTGTAGCAGCCCGCCGTGTTGGGCAACAAGGTGATGCCGAGCCCCTGGAGCAGGTCGTAGACGGAACCGTCCACGTCGGGTGACACCCGACGGAGTGCGACAGTGGCCACGGTCGCTTCGCTCGCCACCAATGCCGCTTCGAGGACGCTCAGCGACCGCATGCCACCGGTTCCCATGACGAGTCGCGACGAACTCGACGTGCGGCCAGCAACAAAAGGGGCATCCACGCTCTCATCGTACTCAGAGGACATTTGGCGCAATTAGGCTGGGACCGTGCAGCCGCAGGTGGTATTGACCATTGCTGGCTCCGACTCTGGTGGGGGCGCCGGTATCGAAGCCGACCTACGAACATTCGCGGCGCTCGGCGTCCACGGTGCCGTGGCCCTCACTGCCGTCACAGCCCAAAACACCACGAGTGTGACGGCCGTCTGCGCCCTCGAAGCCGAAATGGTCGTCGCGCAAGTCACGGCGGTCACCGACGACCTCACTCTCGCCGCAGTGAAGACGGGCATGTTGGCCCGACCGCACACGGTCGAGGCGGTGGCCCAGCTCGCGGCTCGAGGACTGCTCCCTAACTTGGTCGTGGACCCCGTCCTCGTGTCCTCCTCGGGTCACCCACTCATGGAAGCCGGAGGTACGAGCGCGTACCGTGAGGCACTTCTTCCCTACGCATTGGTGGCAACTCCCAATCTCCGGGAAGCCGCGGTGTTGGGTGGGGTTGACGTGCGAGACCTCTCCAGCCTCGAAGCGATCGAGGCCGTAGGTCGTGAGATCTTGGCTCTTGGTCCGACCTACGTCGTCATCAAGGGCGGACACTTCCAAGAGAATGCGGTCACTGACGAGCGTGCGCCGGACATTCTCTTGAGCACCGATGCACGCGTGATCTTGGATGGCCCACGGATCGCCACGGCCAACGATCACGGCACGGGATGTTCTCTCGCGGCAGCCACGGCGTCGTTCTTGGCAAGAGGCTTCTCCGTTACTGATGCAGTGACGGCGGCTAAAGACTTCGTGGCCCGCGCGCTCGCGGGCGCCGCCGACTGGACGCTCGGCGCCGGACACGGCCCCATTGACCACATGGGATGGAACGCATGAGCCACGACACCACCGACCAACGAGACCTCGACGCGGCGCCCGAAGGTCTCGCGCCAGTGCCCCCGCTCACGACCACCACATCGATACGACCCGCCATGAGCGTGTTGCTCATAGGACTCGTCCTTCTAGTGGGATTTCTCATTCTGGACGGAATCTTCGGGTCTCCGGCAACCGCGCCGCCCCCGTCCATCGTGGTCGTGAACGGACTCGCGACGGCTCCCGACAATGCCGTGTTGGCGGGTTGCATCACGCCCTCGAATCCGCCCGAAGATGTCAGTCAGGCGTATCTCGTTCCCGTCGGCACCGTGCGCGCGGGCACGACGAGAATGCAAAGTAACGACCCCGGCGGATACGACTGCACGGTGCGACTCTTTGTCAAGGCGCCGAAGGCGCAAGTTCTCGGCTTCTACGCAGCACACTTCGAGTCGCAGGGCTGGAAGGTGATTTCCACTGGCATGGCGGCCGGCGGTGGGGGCGAACAGGAACTGTACGAACGAGCCAGTTCCGACACTTTTTACTGGGTTGCGGGCGTCACCATTGTTCATTCCACGCCGTCGTCAACGACTTGGAACTTGCGTTTCTACCAGGACGACTCCTTCGTCTGATGACGAAGGATCCTCACTAAAGACCCACGACCACAACCAGAAGTTGAGCGGATAGACCACGTAGCCAACGCGCGTCGCGGTCGCAGTGCAGATGATCACCGTCATTACCACCGCGAGAATTCGCAGTGACTCCGACAGAGAGTCGGGCCAGTGGCGGCGAAAGCGCATCGCGAGATAGGTACCGCCCACCACGAAGGTCACGGGCGTGATGACGTGGCGCAAAGGTGGATACCAATTAGTCAGCAGGTGTCCCGGCAGCGGGCTCGCCGCGGGCGAATGGATGCCCGCGAGCCCCAGAGGGAACTCCAGGACATTCGCTATGAAGGCGTGCGTGGAGTGCAGAGCGAAGGGCGTGACGGCAAGGAGAACAATCGCCCCGGTCGCGAGAGAAAGTCGACCCCACGAACGTCGACCATCACGGTCACGCGCGACTAACAGTACCGACAGGACGAACGGCCACGCAGTGAGTTTCATCGCCGCCGCAATTCCCATCACGACACCTGTCGCCCACGTCTGGCGTCGTTGGAGGAGGACGAGCGCGAATAAGCACAACGCCAGAATCGGCATGTCGTCTCCCCCGGTCGCCAGAAAGACCGACCCCGTCGGAAGCACGACGAGAACCTGAGCAATCCGCAATTTCGTCGATGGCGGCGCCCGCAAGAGAAGCAGGGAGAGTCCGAGAAGGAACATGGTGCACAGCGACATCACGACGCGAGCGTCGGTGGGTCCGGAGACGCGGTGATCGACTGCCGACGGCACACCGAAGACGCTCATCAAGGGGAAGTAAGGAAAAAACGACTCGTATCGGGGAACACCCTGCGTCGGATTCACGAGGTGTCCCGACGAGAAATAGCTGCGGTAGGGCGATTCGAGGTGCCACACGTACATCGCCGAACGCTCAATCACCCACACTTCTGGCTGGCCCACCGGCTCTCTCGTCGCCACTTCGACCACCAACGGGGCCACGACGACGCCGAAGGTTAAGGCGACGGCCAACACGGCCCGCCACGCGACCTGGTCAGCACGACGGATGCGGGAAGCAAACAGCGCCACGAGTGCGGCGACCGCGAAGGGTCCGGCCGCGATCCAGCCCCAGCGACTTTGGGCGAGGGCGCTCGAAAACGCTCCCATGAAGACCGCGAAGACGGCCGACACCCCGTACAGGATCGCATCACGCGTTCCCGGGGGCAGGTCGGACCACCACTGGACGAGCGCCGTGCGGGTGCTTGAGATCCGCTGTGCCACTACCAACGAGTGTAGTGACGGCGTCGGTCAAAATGGTCGTATGGAGCCCCCGAGAAAGGCCATTTCCGCGTGAAGAGCCCGTTCCCGGGCCTCGGGCGAGCGCAGAGAGTGCCCCTCCCCCGCTAGTTCTACGTAGGTCACATCCGCCCCACTGGCGCGCCATCTCGCGACGAAGTCGCGCGTGGCTTCGACCGGAACCACCGGATCACGATCGCCCTGAATCACGAGCGCTCGACGACCGAGCCGCGAGACGAGCTCGACGGGTGACCACGAGGACATTTGCTCCACGTCGCCGACAAGCTGTCGCAGAAAGCCGCCTTCGAACTCGTCGTCGATCTCAAGAAGTGCGCGAGGGTCGGTCACGGGAGCGATCAGAACGACGCCCTGCACGAGGGGGTCGATGCTCACGAGAGCGGCCGACAGCGCCCCTGCGCTCGATCCCCTCACGAAGACGCGGGAAAGGTCGATGTCGCCCGTGGCGCACGCCCACTCCAGCACGTCGCGTGCATCGTCCACGTCGGCCCGACCCCACACGCCGAAAAGAGAACGACGATACGTGCGGCCGTAGCTGGTGCTCCCTCGGTAATCAACGCTCGCGATCGCGAGACCCGACCGCGCCAACATTTCGTCAACATCGTCGTCACCGAGGCCCGCGTAGCTCGCGGGTCCACCATGCAGGCGCAGCATCACTCCGGGTCGAGCGCCCTTTGGTGGCACCATCTCGGGGTGAGCGGGAGTGCGCCACCGAAAGGGCACGCCCCGCACCGATCGAAGAATCCCGTGCAGTTCTCCGACGCGAGGCTGGACTACGAGATTCGAGAGTGACCGCCACGTGTCGGTATCTTCACGCCACTCCCACACGTCGGTCCCGCCACCCACGGTTGATCCGAGAACAACGCAGCGATCGGACAGTCCACACACCTCCGTGATCGCGTCCGGGCCACCAACAACACGACGCCAGCCGTGTGCCGGGGTCCACCAGCCGGACGTCGTCGACGAGTCCCGCACGGAGACGGTAAAGACGCCCCGGGCCAGCGCCACGCTCCACTTCCACCCAAAGTATTCGTCAGGTCGAAACTCTTCTTCCGGCACGTCCCAGGGCGTGAATCGTCCGTCGATGACAAAGCCGGGACGAAACCACTCCCCTTCTTCCACCGAGACCAACAGGGATCCCTGCCACCACGACGGCTGGGCCGGCGTTCCGGGGAGGTCAACGCGCTGGGGCTCATTTCCTCCGCTCAACACCCACAGGCGCGCGGCTTCCCACGGGACACTCGTGGTGGGCCACGCGAGCCACGCGAGCGAACCATCCGCGTGAGAGCAGAGGTCGCCGACCAAATCCGTTGTCTCCCAAAGGGTTTCCGTTCGATCCTCGCGCCACCGCCACCGCATGACACTGCGGCGCCTTGTAACGGGGTCGTGCAGGATCATTCCGACGTCGCCGAGATCGATAGCCGTGACCCAACCTGCGATGTTCGACGTCGTCAGTGACGCACTGACCTCACCATTTCCGTCGAGTACACACACCCTGTGACCCTGATCACCGACGACGCACCTCGCACCACCGGGGAGCTCACACCACGAGGGCGCCCCGTAGCCGTACATCGGCGTGCCTGGAATGAGCGTCGTGGGCACGAGCTCGGGCCCTCGCGGCCCCCACGACATCATCTGGTCGTCCGCTCCGCGACCCGGTGACTCGACCCACGTCGCCCGGTCGCGCCACGGCGCCAGGCTGTGCCGACGCGCGGACGACGATGCCGGTGGAGGCGATCCGAGAACGGACACCCACTGCGAAAAGGGAACACTTTGAGACACATCGCACTTTACGTGGCGCATATTGTGCGCGTGTGGCTTCCGTTGTTCTGCGCGTCGTCGACGATACGACCGAAATCTCGATTGCCGACGTGCACAGCGCGGACGCGGGCACTGTGAGCATCCGCGTGCAGCGCAGCGCGCTGAATTACAAGGATTATCTCGTCTCCTTGCCACACAGTCGAGTTCGGCGTCGCGATCACCTCATTCTCGGTGTCGAGGCCTGCGGCGTTGTCACGTCTTCCAGCGATCCTTCCATCACGGAGGGGAGTTTCGTCGTCGCCTACGGAGGTGACATTGGGGTTGGTCGTGACGGCGGGTTCTCAGACCATCTCGTCGTGCCCGCACAGTACGTCACCGTTCTCGACGAGAACATCTTCACCCCCGAGACCACGATGGCTCTCGGTCTCGCTGGCTACACGGCCATGGCGAGCGTCCTGGCTCTCGAGGAACACGGACTCGTCCCCGGTGCCGGACCCGTCGTCGTTACAGGTGCCAGCGGTGGTGTCGGGTCCTTGTCGGTCGCTATTCTCGCGCAACGTGGCCACCGCCCCGTGGCCGTCACAGGCTCCCCGCACCACGCGACGTGGTTGCGAGAATTGGGTGCCACCGACGTCATCGATCGCAGTGCCATTGGCGACCGGGAAGGAAGGGTTCTCGGATCTCCGCGCTGGGCCGGAGCCGTCGATTGCGTCGGAGGGGATACCTTGTCCCAGATTCTCCGCACCTTGGACTACGGTGCCGCCGTAGCGGCCTCGGGTCTTGTGGGTGGGAGCGAAATATCGACCACCGTCTACCCCTTCATCACGCGGGCCGTGCAACTCATTGGTATTGACGCTGTCGAGACGCCTGCGTCAATTCGCCAGTCTGTGTGGCGTGAGCTCGGACGGGTGGACCTACGTCGCCTTGACCTCGTAGAGACGACCATTGGCCTCTCGGCAGTCCCGGAGGCCATTGCCGTTATTGGTCGAGGAGACACGCGGGGACGGTGGCTCGTTGATGTTGGAGTAGTCGACTAGGCGTAGGGATAGATCGACGACACGATGATCGTCCCGCAGGTTTGCATCGGGTTCGACGCAAGGTCAATGGCGGGCGTGTAGCCGCCATTCACACCAAACCCCACCTCCATCCGCGTCGCTACCGCACAGGACATCGGGGAAGCACCACTCGGCAAGTCGGACCACGCCAGCGCAAATCCGACACTCGTTCCCGGCGACACGTCAAAGGACTGCTCCTGGCTCGGCACGGAAGGTGTCGCGTGTTCAAAGAACCGATTGTTCGGCACCGAGCTCACGGCCACGACGCCTCGGGGGCCATACGGGACGAGCTGCGGATACGTGTGCATTGAACAGGCTTCGCCGAAATTCGTCAGATATATCCGTGCGTATACGGTTCCGGCGGTGCCACCCTCATAGACGTACGTGCCGCGGAACGTTGACGCTTGGCACGGCGAAAACAGCGTGGTCGTGGTGCTCACCGACCCCGTCGACGATGCGTGTGACGTGTGGCGCAGGGTGAGGTCGTCGTACGCAAGCACGGCCACTAACACGATCAGAACCGCGATGAGAATGGTCGAAACTTGACGCTTCATCCGAGGATCCACCTCAACTCGATGATCGTCCGCCGGCGAGAGAATCGTCCAACGAGCACCGTCACAGCCTAACGTTTGATCTCCGAGATTGTGGAGATCCTCCGCTCATCAATGAAGAGATCGCAAGGTCTTGATCAACGGATCTCCCTGCATGACGGAGAAACTGCACGATGGTTCCGTCGCGGTGGGTGTGGTGGACGTCGTGGTGGACGTGAATGGTGGAGGGACGTAGGTCCAGACCATGAAGCCAGCCATGCCAGGAACACCCCACTGCACGGGAGGATAGAGCTGCCAGTGCGCGACCGCATTGGTGTCATTTGCCCGCTGAACAAGAGAGACGCAGCCAGTGCCTCCCGCTTGAATCCCGAACTCACCGTCAACAAGGGGCTTGTTCAATTGCGCTGCCTGCTGCATGCGCGCGACGACACTGGAGCTTCCGACACCACCCGGGGTGGATGACGTCGAGGACTGCCCGTCAATGTCGTAGTAGTCGTGAACTGACAGTACGTCGATATACCGGTTGGCACCTACAACTTCCCAGTCAGTCGACAGAGAACCACACTGTCGCCCGGACAGCAGACCTTCATTAATGAGGTGAAAGCGATCAAGAGAGCGGATCAGAGCGCCAATATCGGTGTAGAAGTGGACGAGAGATGCGAGCGATGCAGCCTCATCGCACGCGCCGCTTGAGGGACCCACACACTTCGTGTACACGGCAATCGGCTCATTGACGCACGTCAGAGGGTTGGCCTCACCGATGGGCTCCCACATGCCAAGAGCAGGTGACATGCGATACCTGTGTACGACCATTCTCACCCACGTGATGTACGGAACCACTTCCGAGGGGACATCCACCGCCCTCGACAACGACACCGGGGCCTTGTTCCGAAATCGGTTTTGAAACCAGGTGATGTCTTTGTACTGACCCGCGTCACACGATCCGTTTCCGTCCGCCAAGACGGGAACGAGATGCACGTGGTATCGCGCTGCGGTTGAAAAAATGCGGTCAATCGGGGACCAGTTGATGGTGTGGGTCGCGACGTCAATACCAAAGGCGGACTGAAACAAAGAGAACGCCACCATCGCGTGCGAAGGAAGGGACGAAAAGAATGTGTTCATCTGCGCCTGGGAGTACTGACCACCGCATCCGTGATTGACAGACCAATCCGTGGCCAATGAGTACGCAGAAAACCCGATCATGTGTACGGGGGTGCGTCCCAGCACCAACGACGTTCCCTCAGCACGCAAGAGAGATGGCGGCGCGGTTTGAGTAACGGCATGAACGGGCACTGCCACCACGGCAAACGACGCAAGAACGATCGCTGCAGCTACCCAAACAGAACGAATCGGTCTCATAGCGAACTCACGGACAGCACACCAACAACAAAAGCACACACGGGAGGCCTAAGCCCCCCGTGTGTGCTTTTGCATTACTGACGGATCAGTGTGTGGAGATCGTCACCTTGGTGCCGGTGGTCGTGTTGGAGGTCGAGTAGTGCGCAGCACCGGTGACAACAACGCTCGAGGTGTTGGACGCACCCGAGGCGGTGACCGCGTTCACGATCACGTTGGCGCCGGAGAAGCTGAAGCTCGGAGCG
>CAIQPR010000069.1 GCA_903873775.1 uncultured Actinomycetes bacterium | reverse complement strand
CCGCGATGACCGCGGTCAGAATCGGCACCGGAAATCCGGCGTTGATCGCGCCGAGCGCGGCGTCGTGAGGTCGACCCGCAGACACGCCGAACAACCACTGGAAGAACACCGAGAAACCAAAACCGACCGCCAGTGCGGCGACAAGATCAATCGACAAGTTGCGTCGCCGCGCCAAGAGTGCGAAGGCAATCAGAGTGAGGCCCACGCCAAAGGTCCCGGCCAAAAACAGCAGGGTGAGGAACCACGCCACTCCGCCCGGCGGCGGCACCGCGAGGTGAACCCACCACCGCTCGAGTCGAGGATCGGCGCGAAAGGCGAGCATCGTCACCATCGTCAGGACAATGCCGACGATCAGTTGCACCGCGTGGGTTCCCGAGCGACGCCGGTACGCCGCGTGTTCGTCAACGTAGGCGAAAATGGCCGAGCGCCAGGCCGCGGGGGGTTGTGGTGTGGGGGTGGCCTCACGGGCAGCGTTGATCACGCTGCCCAAACTACTCACCGCCAAAATGAAGAATGCCCCCGGCCGCTACGACCGGGGGCATCTTCGACAACGAATTACTTGATGTGGATACCCGAGATGGCTCGGGCCACGACGAGACGCTGGATCTCACTCGTCCCTTCGAAGATCGTGTAGATCTTCGAGTCACGGTGCCAACGCTCGACCGGGTATTCGCGCACGTAGCCGTACCCACCGAGGATCTGAATCGCTTCTTCGGTGACCTTGACGGCCGTCTCGCTCGCGTAGGCCTTCGACATGGAACCCTCTCCATTGAGGAACGGCTTGCGCGTGGCGGCCATCCACGAAGCACGCCACACGAGGAGTCGTGCTGCGTCGATGTGCATCTTCATGTCCGCCAACTTGAAGGCGATCGCCTGGTTCTCGATGATCGCGCGACCGAACTGCTTGCGCTCCTTGGCGTAGTCGAGCGAGTACTCGTACGCGGCGCGGGCAATACCGAGTGCCTGCGCACCCACGGCCGGACGGGTGGCTTCGAACGTCGCCATCGCAGCTTGCGTCGAGGCCTTCTTGCCCTCACGCACGCGGGCCAGACGCTCGTCGAGCTTCTCCTTGCCACCGAGCAGTTGACGCCCCGGGATACGGCAGTCTTCGAGCACCACTTCCGCGGTGTGGCTTGCACGAATACCCATCTTCTTAAACTTCTGGCCCATCCGAATGCCGGGGGTGCCTTCGCCGATCACGAAGGACGCGTGACCACGCGAGCCGAGCGCCGGGTCGACCGAGGCAACGACCACGTGCGTGTTGGCGATACCACCATTGGTGATCCACGTCTTCGTGCCATTCAGCACCCACTCATCCTTCGCCTCGTCGTAGACCGCGCGCGTGCGCAGTCCCGAGACGTCGCTACCCGCGTCGGGTTCGGACACGCAGAACGCACCGAGCTTGATGTCCTCGGGCGTGCCGTAGCACTGTGGGATCCACTCCATCGCCTGCTCGGGCGTGGCGTTCGACATGATGCCCGCAACCGCGAGCGACGAGCCGACGATGGCCATGCACAGACCCGCGTCGCCCCACGCCATCTCCTCGAGGAAGATCATCATCTTGAGACCCGTCGGGTCGGAGAAAGCATCGGCCAAGAAGTCCATGCCGTAGATACCGAGCTTGGCCGCCTCTTCAATGATCGGCCACGGCGTCTCTTCGCGCTCATCCCATTCGCTCGCGGCCGGACGCATCACATTTTCGGCAAAACCGTGGATCCAGTCCTGCAGCGTCTTCTGGTCGTCATTGAGGTCCATTGAAAATTCGGCCATACGTCCTCCGCGATCACGAGGGGCGAATCCATCGCCCCGGTGAGGGAATTTCCCTCGGGTTACTCGCGAGTAACCCCGCGCTACCTTACGCGCTCAGGGCTGAGAAAACACGATGCCGCCCCGACGGGGCGGCATCGTGATGAACGGACCCTTTCGGGCGCGATTCTTAGAGGAGCTTGACGCGCTTCGCGAGCGGACCACGGTCGCCCGGTTCGATGTCGAACTCCACCTGCTGGCCCTCGACGAGAGTGCGACGGCCTTCCGCCTGAATCTCGGTGTAGTGCACGAACACATCAGGCTGGCCTTCAACGGCGATGAAGCCCCAGCCCTTTTCGTCGTTAAACCACTTCACAGTTCCTGCAGCCACCTGGTGCCTCCTTATTGCACAGAGTCGAACGTCGACTCGGAGGAAACCACGTACGGCGACCTCGTTGCTTACGCTAGCGGGAGGTCAACGGCTTGCCAAGGGCGAAGTGTTAACGACGTATTACCGTTTTGCGCGTCGTACGACGGTCTCGCCGGAGGCGTCTTCGACGATCCATCCGTTGTTCACCAATTCGTCACGCAAGCGATCCGCTTCGTTCCAATTTCTCTCTCGTCGTGCCGCGTCACGCGCCTCGACCAATGCGCGAGTTGCGTCATCGACGTCATCACTCGTCGTCGACAACGAAAGACCCATCGCCCCGAAGAGCACGGCCACAGTGTGCGCGAGTTCTCGCGCCTCATCGCGTTGCGCACCATCCGCCCACGCGTTCGCCGTCGACACCGCATCAAAGAGCAAGGCCAACGCGCCGGGCGTATCGAGGTCGTCGTCGACGCGGCGCGTGACCGCGTCGACGAGTTCTTTCGAGGCCCCGTCAAAGTTGTAGTCCGCAGCGCGCAGGAACCCGTCGCCGATCGTGATGGCGTCCTCGAAGCGCCGCGCGAAGGCGTCGAGCCTCTCGAGTCCGCGCTCGGCGTCGGTGATCGTCGCCTTGGTCACGTCGACGGGTGAGCGGTAGTGCGAGCGCAATACGAGAAGGCGGTACGCCCGCTGATCCGTCTCGGCCAGGAGATCGGTGAGCGACGTGAAGTTGTTCAGCGACTTGCTCATCTTTTCGTTGCCGACCATCACGTAGCCGTTATGACCCCAGTGTCGCGCGAACGTGTCACCCGCCGCGACCGCCTGGGCGCGTTCGTTTTCGTGGTGCGGGAATTTGAGGTCCAGTCCACCCGCGTGAAGGTCGAAACCGTCGCCGAGAATGTCGAGAGACATCACGACGCATTCGGTGTGCCAACCCGGTCGCCCCGCACCAAAGGGCGCGGCCCACTGGGGCTCGCCGGGCTTGGCCAGCTTCCAGAGTGCGAAGTCCAGTGGCGAGCGCTTGTCGTCATTGGCTTCCACCCGCGCACCCGCCCGCAATGACTCGAGCGGCTGACCCGCGAGCAGCCCGTAATCGGGAACTCGGGAGACATCGAAGTAGACGCCGTCCGACGTGACGTACGCAATATCAAGCGACAACAGACGTTCGAGCAACGCAACCATCTGGTCGACGTACGCGGTGGCGTGGGGAGCGACGTCCGGACGCTCGATCCCGAGCGCGTCCATCGCTATCCACCATTCACCTTCGAATTCCGTCACGACGTCTTCTTCGCTACGACCTTCTTCCTTGGCGCGCGTGATGATCTTGTCGTCGATGTCGGTGATATTGGAGACGTAGGTGACCTCGAGCCCGTGCCACGTCAACCACCGTCGCACGACGTCCCACACGAGCGAAAAGCGACCGTGCCCCAAGTGCGGTAGTCCACTCACCGTGGGTCCACAGACGTACATCGACGCTCTACCCGGATCGCGGAACGTCAGTTCTCGCACCTCTCCCGTGGCGGAATCGAAGAGTCGAAGCATCGTTCTAAACTACGACACTTATGGAAAAGCCTCTGGCCTCCGCGTCGCGACCTGTTCCCGAAAAACCAACCGTCGACGGCCTGGAAGAGGTATGGCGAGCCCGCTGGGACGCGGATCAGATCTATTCCTTTGATCACACGGCGACGCGTGACAGCGTCTTTTCCATCGACACGCCCCCGCCGACGGTGTCGGGGTCACTTCACATTGGTCACGTGTTTAGTTACACCCAGACCGACACGATCGCGCGCTACCAGCGCATGCGGGGCCGCAAGGTCTTCTATCCCATGGGCTGGGACGACAACGGGCTGCCGACAGAGCGACGCGTGGAGAACTTCTTTGGGGTTCGGTGCGACCCATCCTTGCCCTACGACCCGGACTTCAGCCCGCCGGCCGAGCCGCCCAAGCAGAAGATCAGTGTGTCCCGACGCAATTTTGTCGAGCTCTGCGTGCAATTGACCGAGCAGGATGAAGTCGTCTTCAAAGAACTCTGGCAACGACTCGCCTTGAGCGTGGACTGGTCGCTTGAATACTCGACCATTTCCGATCACGCGCGTGCGGTCTCACAACGCGGTTTTCTCGAAATGTTGCATCGCGGTGAGGTGTACTCAACAGTGGCCCCGACGTTGTGGGACATCGACTTCCGCACCGCGGTGTCACAAGCCGAGCTCGAAGACCGCGAACGTCCCGGTGCGTACCACCGCGTCCGATTCGAGTACGCGGACGGCTCAGGATCCGTCGACATCGAAACGACGCGACCCGAGCTTCTGCCGAGTTGTGTGGCCCTCGTCGCGCACCCGGACGATGAACGCTACGCCTCGCTCTTTGGGCGCACGGTGATCACCCCGCTGTTCGGTGTGGAGGTGCCCGTCGTCGCACACGAGCTCGCCGACCCTGAGAAGGGATCGGGCATTGCGATGATTTGTACGTTTGGCGACACGACCGACGTCGTGTGGTGGCGCGAACTGAAGCTCCCGACGCGCGCGTTGATCGGGCGCGACGGACGACTTCTTCCCGCCGGCTTCGGCGAACCCGGTTGGCCCTGCCGTGACGCGTCACGGGCGCAGGAGCTGTATGGCCAGGTCGAAGGCAAGACGGTGACGCAGGCGCGGGACATCATTGTCCAACTCCTCAACGAGACGGGCGCGCTGATCGGTGACGTCCGTCCGATTACGCACCCGGTGAAGTTTTACGAAAAGGGTGAGCGCCCTCTCGAGATCGTGACGTCGCGCCAGTGGTTCGTGTCCACCCTCATGCACCGTGACGCGCTTCTTGAGCGGGGAGAGCAGATCACGTGGCACCCCGACTTCATGCGACACCGCTACCGTTCGTGGGTCGAGGGACTAAACACCGACTGGAACATCTCACGACAGCGATACTTCGGAGTCCCGTTCCCCGTCTGGTACCCACTCGACGAACAGGGTGAAATCAACTTCGACGCACCCATCGTTCCTCCGATCGATCGACTACCGATCGATCCGTCTAGTGACACCCCCGAGGGATACGAGCCCGACCAGCGCAACCAGCCCGGTGGCTTTACCGGCGACCCGGACGTCATGGACACGTGGGCGACCTCGTCGCTCACGCCCGAGATTGCCGGTCGATGGGGCACCGATCTCTTCGACCGTGTGTACCCGATGGACATGCGACCGCAGGCCCACGAAATCATTCGCACATGGTTGTTTTCCACCGTCGTGCGCAGCCACCTGCAGCACCATCAATTGCCGTGGTCCAATGCCGCGATCTCGGGCTGGGTCCTCGATCCCGATCGCAAGAAGATGAGTAAGTCCGCGGGCAACGTGATCACTCCCATGCACTTGCTGGAGCAGCACAGCCCCGACGCGTTGCGTTACTGGGCCGCCAGCGGACGACCGGGAACCGATACCGCCGTCGACGACGCGCAAATGAAGATTGGACGACGCCTCGCCATCAAGATGCTGAACGCATCAAAGTTCGTCCTCGGTCGTCTCGACGGCGCGGAGATTCCTGGGCCCGAAGTGATTTCGACAGATCTCGACCGCAGTCTGGTGGGTCGTCTCGCGACTTTGGTTGACGAGGCCACCCGGGCCTTTGACAACTTCGACTATGCGCGCGCCCTCGAAAAGACCGAAGCGTTCTTCTGGAGCTTTTGTGACGACTACGTCGAACTCGTCAAGGTCCGTGCGTACGGCGGAGAGAACGAGGCGGCGACGGCGTCAGCTCGCGCCACGCTCGCACTGACCTTGTCGGTGCTGCAGCGCCTCTTCGCACCCTTTCTCCCGTACGTGACCGACGAGGTGTGGAACTGGTGGCACGGTGAGTCCATCCACATCGCGTCGTGGCCCCATCTCTCCGAGTTTGGTGATGCCGCCGGCGGGGCCGACGAAGCCCTCTACGGCGCCGTGTCGGAGGTTCTCGCACAAGTTCGCCGGGCGAAGACCAACGCAAAGGTGTCACAGCGCGCCGAGATTGAGACCTGCGACGTGCGAGGAGACGAAACGTTGCTCGCGGTAATCGCTCGCGGTGCGAACGATCTCAAAGACGCCGGCTCCATCGACACGCTCACCTTGACGCCCGCCGCGGGCGAGGTGGAGGTGCTCGTCACACTTCGCGAGAGTGAGCCGCCAGCGGCGCCGTAACGTGCTCGGCGAATGCCACCGCGGCCCGCACCGTTGCGGACGTCCGGGGTGACGCGGTGACGTCGAAGGCGTGCTGCGTGAACGGAATCTCGACGTAATAAATGGGCGCGTGCGCCACCTGTCGGAAGCGCTCCACGAAGTAGCGAGCGACGTGCACGTCGACCATCGTGTCGTTCCCCCCGTGCACAACGAGAAACGGGGGTGCGTCGGGCGTGATGCGTTCGACCGGCGACATCGCTCGATACAGGTCCTCGTGTTCGGCCACCGGCACTCCGACCACCGTGTCCGCCAGAAGCTCGCGCAGTTTGTCCCCGTGGCCGTCCCACGCCACATCGTCACCGGTCATTTCGAGCACGCCGTAGAGCGAAATGCACCCCCGCACCGACCAATCCGTGACGTGCGTGAACCCTTCCGGGCGCCACGTTTCATCATCAGCGCACAGCGTCACGAGGGCCGCGAGTTGACCACCCGCTGACCCCCCGGCCACAACGATGCGGTCGGGGTCTCCGCCCAGACCCCGCGCGGCTTGCTTCAGCCACCCGAGGCCGCGGGTGACGTCCTCAATCTGCGCCGGCCATTGATGTTTCGGGGCAAGGCGGTAGTTCAGAGCAACGGCAATCCATCCGCGGCTGACGAACTCGTGCAACATCGGCCGGCCCTGCTCGCGTTTGTCGCCGAAGATCCACGCACCACCGTGCACGTAGAAGATGATGGGCGCGTTCGACGGAGTGGTCGACAATCGCCACACGTCAAGTCGATGCCGCTTGAGCGGTCCGTAGGGAATGTTCTTCTGCAGCACCATCCCCCGCGGGTGCAGAGGCACTTGGAGAAGTGTCCGCCACCACGCACCAAACGTGTCGTCACGGGGTCGCCCGACGCGCAATGGTTCCGGCTCCGCGCTCTCGAGAGCCCGACGGATAATCGTGCGCGATCTCAGCTGCACCATGACGAGCACGAGATTGCAGGCAACAACGGCGCACGCCAGGGCCACCACGAGCGTCGACAACCATTCCTGACGGGGCCATCGCCACCACGCCAAGAATCCGAGAGCGAGCAACTGGATCCCAATGGCCTGGATGACAAGTTCACCAGCCGCCCATCCCACGGGGTAGGTGACGATCTTCAGAATCCCTCGGCGGCCGGGACGCAGGGCCGTCAGAGCGGAGAGGAGAAGAAACGCGGACAGCAGCGCCACGACGATTCCCATCAAACCATTGTTGCCCCACGGCGCACGACGAGGCAATTCTCCCTAGGCTCGGGCGCATGACGACTTCGTACCCAGTTTCTCTCGCGCGCCTAGATGGCACCGTCGGTATTTGGACGACGACACACGAATCTCTTCCTCCCGCACGCTCGGGAGATATTGCTCTCGAGCTCGAAGCCCTCGGCTTTAGCGCCCTGTGGATTCCCGAAGCGTGGGGCCGGGAATCCCTCACCAATTCGTCTCTCCTATTGAGTGCCACCTCCACACTCACTATCGCCACCGGCATCGCCAATATCTATGCGCGAGACGCCGTCGGCGCCGCGGCCGCAGCACGAACGCTGAATGCGGCGTACGACGATCGCTTCGTTCTCGGCCTGGGTGTGAGCCACCAACCACTCGTGGAAGGCCTCCGCGGCCACGACTACTCCTCGCCGCTCGAAGCAATGCGGGCGTATCTGACAGCGATGGACGCCGCACCGAATTTCTCTCCGGAGGGACAACACCCTTACGCGCGCGTACTCGCGGCGTTGGGCCCGAAGATGCTCGAGCTCGGAGCCACGTTGGCCGATGGTGTCCACCCATACCTCGTCACCCCCGAACACACGGCGGTCGCGCGCGCCGCGGTGGGCGAGAAGTTTGTGGGCGTCGAACAAGCCGTCGTCCTCGGGGGCGACCGTGACGAATTTCTGCGCCGCGCCCACGCGCATCTCGAGATTTACACCGGCCTCCCGAATTACCGCAACTCCTGGAAGCGCCTCGGATTTACCGACGAGGACTTTGTACGCGGAGGTTCCGACCGCCTCTGTGATGCTCTCGTCGTTCACGGCGACGAGGACGCCGTCGTGCAACGCGTCCGGGAACATCGCGACGCGGGTGCGAACCACGTGTGCCTCCAGGTTCTCGGGGCCACACTGGCCGACGCCCCACTGGAGGAGTGGCGTCGTCTCGGCGTGGCGCTGCGCCCATGACCGGCGCCCCGATCCGTGTGTCACGTGTCGTCGCGGCGTCGTCATCACGTGTGTGGGAGGAGTTGCGCCACATCGACCGTCACGTCTTATGGATGGCGGACGCGGAGAGCATCGAGTTCACCTCGTCACAACACGACGGCGTCGGAACGAGCTTTCGCTGTCGCACGAAAGTGGGCCCCATCGTGCTCACGGATGTCATGGAGATCACCTCGTGGATTGACGGATCCACGATGGGCGTAACGCACAAGGGCATCGTCACCGGAGAGGGCGTCTTTACGTTGCACGATGTCGGCCCGGACACGTGTGAGATCGAGTGGCGCGAGACGTTGATGTTCCCGTGGTGGGCACTCGGAACTCTGGGCGCGTACGTCGCACGTCCGGTTCTCGCGCTCATCTGGCGCAAGAATTTGCGTCAGCTTGAAGAATTACTCACCCGCGAGCACGGTGCGTAGGCTAGAAAAACATTCGATTGATACAGGTTCAATCACTTGATCTGATCCGAATAATTTTTACGAAACAAATGTTTTAGGTTGCTACAATGTTGATGACCGCTCATTTGACGTCTATTTCAACTGCGAAGGCCGATAAACCATGTCAGTTGCCGAATCTGGCGATCGCTTGCCCCTCACTCGGGATTCCATTCTGAGTGAAGCCGTCGAAATTCTCCGAACGCACGGAATTGCAGGATTCCGCCTTAAGGACCTCGCCGCGAACATGGGCGTAACGATCCCGACCCTGTACCGGTATTTCGAGGATCGTGAGGACATTGTCACCTCGGCGTACGTGCGTGCCCTGCAATTGCAGGCCGACGAAGTCGAGGAATTACTCGCCGACGACAATCCGGCGTTCGCGAGCATTGTTGACATCTACGACTTATTCGCCGTCATCTTTAACTTCACAGTTGAAGGCGACATGCGCGAGCACCGATTGGTCCGCTTGCGCGCCATGGCCGCAACCGCCCACGACGAACACTTGCGCAGCCAGGTGGCGGAGAGCTTCGCGAAGATGGACGCGGCCGTCATCAAAGTGATTGAGCGTGGCCAGCGCGAGGGAGTCATTGACCCAACTGCCGACCCGTCGTCCTTGTCTCTGCTTCTGCGCAGCATCGCCTTGGGGCTGTCACTGCGTGACTTCGACAAAGACCCGAGTGGCAACCTATCTCAGTACTGGCTCACCGTGGCGCGAGTGTTCAATTCGTTCCGCATCGATCAGAACTAGGAAAAATCCACGGGCGGATCGATGATGATCGTCTCGGTGTGGTGTGTGGCGCCCGAGAGCAGTCGGAACGGAATGGCGACCGCCAGAATCACGATGAGTTCGGCGCCCCCGATGATCACCCATCCGAAGGTGATCCAAAAGACGCCAAACAGGAGACCCCGCAGGAATCCCTCGTGGATCATCGCCGCGATCACGAACGGCACCCACGCGAACATCCAGGACACAAAAGGCGCGACAAACGCTGTTCCCGTGCGGCGGTGCCAACCGAGGTAGGCACCAAGGAGCACCGTGATAGTCACCGCGACGATCTCGAAGAATGAGCGCGCGTAGCGAGCTTCGATCCCAAACAGACACACCGCCATCACCAGCGCCCACACGAACGTCGCGATACCGGGTGCGCCCTTGGTCTGCTCCCGAACGCGAATGACGACTTGATTTGGCATGCTCAAAACCTACCAAGCCACCGTCGTTCGCGAGCCGCGCACCACCACGGCGCAGCACTCATCGGAAATCACCCCTACGCTTCCTGCGTGGCACTCGGCACTCTCGTTATCCTCGGCTCCGGCGAAACGGCACCGAACATGGTGAAGGTGCACCGTGACGCCCTCGCGTCACTGTCACCGGTGAATGGTGTACTTCTCGACACGCCGTTTGGATTTCAAGAGAACGTGCCGCAATTAACGGAGAAGATTCTCGAATACTTCTCCACGTCGTTGCAGGTCTCGCTGTCCCCGGCCAGCTTCCGTCGAGTTGCCGACAGCACCGATCTCGATCGTGCCCGCTACGTCGACGCGATCGCCCACGCGAACTTTGTCTTCGCCGGACCCGGCAGCCCGAGTTACGCCGTGGCCCAGTGGGCACCATTGCAGTTCGGTGATGTCCTTCACGACGTCCTCCGGCGAGACGGCGTCGTCACCTTTGCGTCAGCGGCCGCCCTCACTCTCGGGAAGTTCACCGCACCGATTTACGAGATCTACAAGGTCGGCGCTGATCCTCACTGGGTTGACGGCCTCGACCTGCTGGGGCGGTTGGGACTGTCGTGCGTGGTGATTCCGCACTACGACAACGCCGAAGGCCAGAACCACGACACACGATTCTGTTACTTGGGCGAGCGGCGACTGCGCGTCCTTGAAGACATGCTCGATGATGATGTCGCCACGTTTGGTATCGACGAGCACACCGCCGCCATCATCAATTTCGATGCGCGCACCATGCGGGTGCGCGGACGAGGTCAGGCCTATTGGCGCGTGGGTGGCGACACTCGTGTTCTCGGCAATGAGCAGGAAGTCTCGCTCGATGATCTCGCGACATCTGCTCCCCGTCCACCTGCCGTGGCGACCGACACGGTGGTCGCGGCGGATGACGACATTGACGCCCTCGCCCAACAGGCTCTCCAGGGTGGGGACATCGGCGTGCGAGCGATCGCGCACCTCTGCCGTCTTGCCGCGACCGGTGGAACCGGATACATCGATCCGACAAGCCTCATCGACGGCATCCTGGCGGCTCGCTCCACCGCCCGCGAACTCAAGCAATTCCAGCTGGCCGACCAATTGCGCGACGCGCTCGTGGCCGGCGGCGTCGAGATCCACGACACGCCGCAGGGCGCCACGTGGTCATTGCGCGCCTAACGCGTTCACTGTGTAGTTTTCACTGAGTGGGCTTCTACTCGCGGCACGTCGCACCCCGCATTGTGGACACCGCGTGCTCGCCGTCGAGTCTCGGCCGGTGGCGTTCGCGGTGTGTCGAGGGTCTCTCCGGAACGGTCATCGAGATTGGCTTCGGCGGTGGTCGCAATCTTCCCTACTACCCGACGGACGTCAAGGAAATTTGGGCCGTCGAACCCTCGCCAGTGATGCGCCGCCGCTCAGCCGCTCGTCGGGAGGCCTCCCCGTGCGAGATCCGTTGGGTGGGCCTCGACGGACAGGACCTCGATCTGGACGACGACACCGTGGATCACGCCGTGGTGACATTCAGTTTGTGCACGATTCCCGATCCCGCGCGCGCCCTGCGTGAACTCCGCCGCGTCGTGCGACCAGGAGGTGAATTGCGCGTCCTCGAGCACGGCCTTGCTCCCGATCCCGCCGTGCAAAGCTGGCAGCACCGATGCGAGCCCTTTGAAAAGGTCATCGCCGACGGCTGCCACCTCACACGAGACCCTCAACAGCTCGTTGCCGACAATGGCTGGAACATAACGTCCGTATTCCAGCGCTACACCCCCGGTCCAAAACCGTGGACATTTTTTACGAGCCTGCGGGCTCTCTAGCAAGAGCCGTCCGTCAGACGGTCGTCTAGCCTTGGCGTAGTGAAAGCCGCGCACAGCTTGATCGTGGGGAAGTTCAATCCTCCTCACGAGGGTCACCACTTTCTCATCGACACGGCCGCACGGTCGTCGCGAAACGTCACCGTGGTGGTGACCGGTTCGGAATCTGAGTCCATTCCCATCGCGACGCGTGTGGCCTGGCTCCGTGAAGCGCACGTCTGGTTCCCTCACGTCACGGTGGTTGGGGCCTACGACCCGCACCCCGTGGACTACTCCAATCCCGAGGTGTGGGACCTACACGAAAAGGTCATCCGCGACGCGCTCAACCAAACGGGCATCGGTGTACCGGTCGACGCCGTGTTCACGCCCGCCGCGCACGGCGCCGAACTCGCTCGTCGCTTCGGTGCTCACCTTGTGAACCTTGGCAACTCGCGCGAGCCTTTCCTGTACTCCTCCACCGACATCCGACGAGACCCCGTCGGTCACTGGGACGACATTCGTCCGTCCGTGCGCGGGTGGATCGCGAAGCGCGTGGTGGTGGTGGGGGCCGAATCGACCGGAACGACGACTCTCGTGAAGCGACTCCGCGAAGAGTACCGCCGCCGGGGCGGGCCCTACGGATTGACGCAATGGTGCCGAGAGTTCGGCCGCGACATGTCGTGGATCAAGCTCAACAAGTTGCGGGCGGAACGCGCCATGCGTGATCTCCCCGAGCCGACCATGTGGGACGTGGAGTGGTCCGACAAGGATTTCATTGACATCGTGCGCGAACAAAATCGCCTCGAAGACGAGGCGGCCCAGGTGGGTGGCCCCTTGATGCTGTGCGACACCGATTCGTGGGCGTCATTGATCTGGCAAGAGCGCTACCTCGGACATCAGACCGCCGACGTCGCCGCCTTTGCCCAACACCAGCCGCGCGCGCTCTACATCTTGACGAATCACGAAGGTGTGTCCTTTGAGCAAGATGGTGTCCGCGACGGCGAACACCTCCGCACGGCCATGACCGACTCGTTCCGTCGCGCCCTCGGCGAACAAAAGACACCGTGGATCGAGCTCTCCGGCGTTGATCACGAGCAAAGAGTTCGCGAAGCGATCGCGGCCATTGACAACGTGCTCGCCGAACCGTGGCGGTGCGGAGCGAACTCCTAGTCCCGGATTCGCCGACGAAGCTCGTCCTCGACCGCGGCGGGATCAATACCTCGAGCGCGCAGCAGGAGGAGTAGATGGAACCACAGGTCCGCCGCCTCGCTCACGAGACGCTCGTCACTTTCGCCCATCGCGGCGACCACCACTTCCGTGGCCTCTTCACCGACCTTCTGAGCGTTGGACGCCACGCCGCGTCGTAACTGCGAGACGACGTAGGAGGCGTCATCTCCCGTGGCTTCACGTCGCAGAATGCGTCGCCAGAGCCAGGGCGTGAAGCAGGATGTGGATCCGTCATGGCACGTCGGTCCCGCAGGGTGCGCCTGAACGAGAACGGCGTCCTCGTCGCAGTCGAGTTCCACTTGGGTTGCGTGCAGAACGTGGCCGGACGTCTCGCCCTTGCGCCACAGTTGCTGTCGAGACCGAGAGAAAAAGTGCACCTGCCCGGTGGTCCGGGTGAGGGCAAGAGCCTCGTCGTCCATCCACCCGAGCATGAGCACGCGGCCCGTGTCGTCATCTTGGACGATGGCTGCCTTGAGCGGCCGGTCGGTCACGGGGCCTCCTTTCCCAAAGGTCGCAGCGCGACACCCGCTGCTTCGATATCCCGACGCAGGGCCGGTAGTTGGCGAGGGTCATCGTGCACGATCGACGCCACCAGAGCGGCGTCGGTGACCCGTAAAGCGTCCGCGACGTGTTGCGCGCTACCCGCGCCTCCCGAGGCGATCACGGGAACCGCCACCGCCGAGCGCACCGCACTCGTCAACGTCAAGTCGTAACCCGATCGCCGACCATCTTGCTCAATGGAGGTCAAGAGAATCTCGCCCGCGCCTCGACGAACAGCCTCCGACGCCCACTCCACAACATCGCGTCCAACTTCGGAGGTGCCGCCGTGGGAATGCACGCGACCCCCACCGGCATCAATCGCGACCACGACGGCCTGTGAGCCGAACAGTTCCGCGATCTCGGTGATGAGCTCGGGGCGCGCGATGGCGGCGGAATTAATGGACACGCGATCAGCACCCGCTTCGATGAGTCGTGCCGCGTCCGCCGTCGAGCGGATACCGCCACCGACGGTGAAGGGAATGGTGAGCGCGTCAGCGACGTCGCGCACGACGTCCACCATGGTTCGTGCTCCCTCCAGGGTGGCGGTGATGTCGAGAAACACGAGCTCGTCTGCGCCACCGTCGCTGTACGCGGCGGCGAGTTCGACGGGGTCACCCACGTCGCGTAGTTCTTTAAAGCTCACGCCTTTGACCACGCGTCCACCGGTCACGTCGAGACAGGGAATCACACGAGGGAACGGCACGAGGCCAACCACCTCTCACCGGTAGGACCCGACTTCTCCGGGTGAAATTGCACACCGGTGAACGAGCCGTGGGACACCGCGGCCGTCACGCCATCGGAGGTGGCACTGACGTGAGGGGACTGCGCCACGAAGCTGTGTGCGAAATAGAACGCCTCCCCCCACGGCTCCACCATGGCCCACCCCAGGCGCGGTACGCGACCTTCCGTGAGTCGCACGACGCGCCCCGGAAGAAGTGCCAGCGTCTCGACACCACCGTCTTCCTCGCTGATCTCGAGCGCCAGCTGCAGGCCGAGGCATATTCCGAGGATGGGTCGGCCCGCCGCAAAGCGAGCACGTAACGCATCCGCGGCGCCGGTGGCGTTGAGGTGCGTCATGGCCGCGCGCGCCGATCCGACTCCTGGCAATACGACGTACGCGGCGCTGAGGATCTCCTCCGGATCCGCACTCAGACGTGTGGTCTCGCCGATACGCGCGAACGCCGCGCGCACGGAGTGCGTGTTGCCCGCACCGTACTCAACAATCAACGTCTCGCTCACAGAGTTCCTTTGGTGGACCGCACGAGATCGCCGTCCTTCGTCAACGCCGTGTTCAGTGCCCGCCCCACGGCCTTGAATGCTCCTTCGGCAACGTGGTGGGCATTCTCACCTCGCGCCTCGACGTGCAGCGTCAACTTCGCGTTCTGGGCGAAAGATTCAAGAGCGTGCGTGGCCATCCCCGGATCAGGTTCGATCACGATGCGGCTGACGGGACGCCCCGACAGATCGATGACGGCGTGCGCCAAAGCTTCGTCCATGGGGATACGTGACTCGCCGTAGCGCACAATGCCGCGTCGATCGCCGAGGGCTCCATCGAGAGCGTCGCCGAACGCGCGCATCATGTCCTCGACCGTGTGATGGTCACCCGTCTCGTGATCGCCCGTTCCCTCAACGCGAAGGTCCAATCCCCCGTGGAAGGCCAGCTGTTGCAAGAAGTGGTCGTAGAGTCCCGATCCCGTCTCCACGTAGACCCGGCCCTGGCCACGGAGGCGCAGTCGCACGTCAATACGCGTTTCCGCGGTCGCGCGGCGGTGCCGCCACGCACGGGAGTTCTCCGTCACGAGACCTTGAACGGTCCTCACCGCGTCGAGCAAGACATTGTCATCGTCCTCGTCCCGCACGGAGACACGGATGGCCCCCGGGAAAGTTCGGATAACGACGCCGAAGGGTAGGAGTGCGTCGTACCACTCCTGGGGATTGTCAACTGGTACGTACAGAAAGTTCGTGAACGACGGCACGGGCGCGAGCCCGAGAGAGGTGAGTTCCGCCGCGAGACGCTCTCGTTCCTCAACTTGTGCGGCGACATTCGGCGGGCTCATCAGTGACGCCAGGGCGAGGGCTGCCGATAGCGACGAGACCGCCAGAGGCGCGAGTCGTGACGACAGAATCTCGGCGCGCGCAACGTCGCACACGGCGTAGCCCACGCGAGCGCCGGCCAATCCGTAGGCCTTCGAGAACGTTCGCAGAATGATCGCGCCGTCGCTCACCCGGTCCAGAGCGTCGACCCCGGCGTAGTCGGCGTACGCCTCGTCGATCACAAGTTGCCCCTCAACGTCGGGGATGTCGGGGAGTTCGCCCGTCGGATTGTTGGGTCGACACACGTACACCAGATCAGCCGTGGCGGGATCATCGACCATGGTCGCTCCGGCCATTCCGGCCGCGAAGCGATACATGGAATACGAGTTCGCCGGCACCGTCGCAATGGTTCCTCCAGAGGCGAACACCCGCGCGGCGAGAACGATCAGCTCGTCACTTCCGGCCCCGAGGACAATCTGCTCGACGTCCACCTCGTGGTGCGTGGCAATCGCCGTGCGCAGTTGTGCGTACCGTCCGCGGTCGTACTCATTGACATCCGCGAGTGCTTTCGCCACTGTTGCGGGCCGCGCGCTCGGCGGTGGCGCCGCGGAGACATTGCCGTCGAAGCGGAGAATGTCCGCTGGGCGCAGTCCCACCTGCGCCGCGAGGTCCTCTGATGACGGGGGCCACTGGTACGCGACCAATGCCTCCGGAAGTGGTCGCGTCATCGACGGGCCGTCTTCTTGTGATTAACCATTCCCTCAATCTCCGCGAGAGCTTCGATGGTGGGCGCCAACTGCTCGAGACCCTCGCGGGTGATGCGTTGCACGGTCACGGTCTTCATGAAGGTTTCGAGACCCACACCGCCATTCGACCGTGATGAACCTCCGGTCGGAAGAATGTGATTGCCACCGGTGGCGTAGTCGCCGGCGGGAACGGGCGCGAAACGACCTACGAATACCGCCCCGGCGTTGCGAATATAGGGCGCGAGCGATTCGGCCTTCTCCCCGAGAAGCGAAACGTGCTCGGCCGCGTGATCCTCCACCGCAGCGAGCGCGGCGTCGAGGTCGTCGCCGACGCGCACGACGTAGCCCTTGGAGTCGGGTCCGTGCTCCATCTGCGCGGCGAGCTCTTGTTGGATGAGCCAGTCTTCAATGCCCTCGTCGGCCACGACCACGATCTCGCTCGGGCCCGCCGGCAAGTCGATGGCCACATCTTGCGACACCATCAACTTGGCCGAATTCACGGGACCGCTGCCCGGTCCCACAATCTTGTCGACGGGTCGAATGAGCTCTGTGCCGTAGGCCATCGCCGCGATGGCCTGGACGCCACCCACCGCCCACACTTCGTCAATCCCGAGTTCTTCCGCCGCCGCCGCGACCAGAGCGGCGCCGCTCGGCGGCGTGCACACCACGATGCGTTCCACCCCGGCCACTTGCGCGGGGACCGCGCCCATGATGAGAGACGACACCAAATTCTTCGGCACGTACACGCCCACACTGCGCAGCGGTGTCCATCGGCGCTCCAACACCACACCCGGCATGACCTCAAGAGTGACGTCGGCCGGACGCTGCGCCGCGTGCCAGCGTCGCACGGCGTCGGCGGCGGCGCGCACAGCCTCCACCGGAAGACCCGGTCCCGCTACGGCCCGACGAGGCAGAGGATCCGTGCCCCCATCAAAGTAATTCGACCAGTCGGCCACCGCCGTGTCGCCGCGGGTGCGCACATCGTCGATAATCGACGCCACTGTAAATGTACGAGTCATCAGGGAACCATCCGTTCAACAGGCAGAGTGAGTATTGAGGTTGCGCCCAAACCTTCCAGTTGGGGCAGAAGCTGCCAAATATCTTTGGCGGGAACAAGAGCGTGGAGAGCGACGATACCCACCGTGGCGAGCGGCATGACACTCGGTGAGCCCGTCGTCGGCAACAACGCACTCACGGCCTCCACCGCGTCGGTGGGCACATTGCACATCAAGTAACGACTCGCGCGCGCGTTCACGACGGAGCTCAGCATCGTGGTGAGTGTCTTCACCGACTCACTGTGCGACACGCCGGCGCGGGAAATGAGAACCGCCTCAGCCTCAAAGAGTGTGCCGATCGTGCGAAGTCCATTCGTGCGCAGAGTGCTGCCCGAGGACACCAGATCGATAATGGCGTCGGCCAAACCGAGCCGCGGCGTGATCTCCGCCGAGCCCGTGACCGTGATCAGGTCCGCCGTAATGCCGCGCTCCGCGAGCGTGGTCGCAGCGAGGTGCGGGTGTGCCGTCGCGATGCGACGTCCGTCGAGGTCGGAGAGAGTGTGAGCGCTGTCTTCGGTGGGCACGGCCGCTTGCAATGAGCACAAGCCAAAGCCAAGTCGCAGGAGAACATCGACGTCACACTTTTTTTCCGCCACCAGGTCGAGCCCCGTGACGCCGCAATCGACGACACCGTCTTGCACGTACTCGGGCACGTCGTCGGCACGGACGAAGAGGATGTCGACGTCCGCATTGCGACACTGCGCCATGAGGACGCGCTCCCCCGGTTCCTGCGGCGACAGTCCACTCGCGTCCAGCAGGCTCCACGTGGGTTCGCGGAGTCGACCTTTGGAGGGAATGGCAATGGTCAAACGCTTGGTCATGACTTCAACTTCTCCAGTACCGAGGCGTAGCCGCCCTCGCCGTGGCGCAACCATTGCGCGACGCGCGTGATGGTGGCGGTTGACGCGCCCGTTCGCCGCGCGATCTGCTGGTAGGGCACACCGAGGTCGACGAGCTGGGCGACTTCCCAGCGTTGCGCCATGGCGTCAAGTTCGGATCGCGTGCACAAATCGCGGAGGAATCGCTTCGTCAAGTCCACGTCGTCCAGCGTCGCGATCGTGGTCATGAGATCATCAACCCGGGACTCGTGATTGGGAGCGTCGATGCGCTTTGGTTCGTCGGACATATCGACATTGTAGTACGCTAAAACGCTGATATGCAACTCATCCCCGCCATTGACCTGCTCGGCGACGACGCGACACGACTCGAGCAAGGTGACTACGAACGCGCCCTCTTTCGACGACCCGCTGAAGAGTGGGTCGCCGAGCTGGCCGCAGCGTCGCCGCCGTAC
Source organism: uncultured Actinomycetes bacterium (assembly GCA_903873775.1). GTDB lineage: Bacteria > Actinomycetota > Acidimicrobiia > Acidimicrobiales > RAAP-2 > RAAP-2. Next base: position 1,003 of record CAIQPR010000069.1, on the reverse strand, counting down.
TTGCACCTCGTGGACCTCGACGGCGCACGGAGTGGCGTCCTGCGTCTCGATCTCCTTCGTCGCTGCGTCGCGGCCGCGGGCGGAGTACCCGTCCAGGTGTCCGGCGGCATCCGCACGCTCGCATCCGCTGCGGCTGTTCTCGAGGCCGGCGCGTCCCGCGTGTTGATTGGGACGGCCGCTTTCGCGTCGCCGGAGGTCTTAGGAGAATTTGTGCGCGAGTTCGGTGACGCCCTCGCGGTGACCATCGATGTGCGCGACGGCATCGTCAGGGTGGGTGGATGGTTGGACGAGACTCCGTTCACCGTTGCGGACGCTGCGCAACATTGCGTGGACGCCGGCGTCGTGCGCATCCTCGGCACCGCGATCGAAAAGGACGGCACGATGGCCGGCCCCAACTTTGGTCTCTATCGGCTCTTGGTCACCTATCCCCTCGCGGTCATCGCCGCCGGTGGTGTGCGCCACCAGGCGGACGTCGACGCACTCGGAAAACTGGGGTGCGAAGCGGCCGTGGCCGGTCGCGCGTTCGCGGAAGGGGCGTGGCGTTAGGCCCGACGGCGACGTGAGGCCAAGACGAGACCCACACCAAGAAGTGTGAGAGCCCCACTCGCCCACCACAGGATCGGGGCGGGTCCACCCGTGAAGGGCAATTCCGGCTCGGTGATCGGCGGCAGCGTCGGTGAATCCGCCGAGAGGGTGTCGGTGAACGTACAGACCACGTGAGGGTCAGCCGCCGTCACGTGCACGAGAACGCCGGCCGACGTCTCGGTCACGTCCGCCGCACCACAGTCCACGCCTTTCAATTCCCAGGTGTAGCCAGCGGGCGCCGCCGCCGATGTTTCGTCCACGGAGTACGTGCCCGCAGCCAGGGGATTCAGAGGTGCGCCCGACACCTCAACCGCGGGCGTCGCCACATTCTCGTTCGTGGTCGTCGCCCGCAAGGTGACCGGCACTTCGGACGAGGCGTCAGTACTCCTCACGGCGAAGTCGAACGTGCCGACGGCGT
>CAIQPR010000068.1 GCA_903873775.1 uncultured Actinomycetes bacterium | reverse complement strand
TCACCGTCGGTGAGACCACAGAACGAAATCGGACTCGACGGGCCGGTCTCCTGCTGACCACCGTTGGCGGGCGTCGTGAGGTCCGTCACATAGACGATGTAGCGCGTGATGGTGGACCCGTTATCGGTGGACGGCGGAGAGAAACTCACGGTCGCGCCGCAGTCCTTCGGGACCACGGTCACGTTCGTAGGTGCCGGCGGCTTGCTCGCCTGGAACTTCGGAATCACGGCGTTCGATGCCGCGCTCGCTGCACCCGCACCCTCCAGGTTCGTCGCGGTCACGGTGAAGGTATACGAATCACCGTCGGTCAGACCGGTGACGACGATGGGACTCGACGCCCCCGTGGCCGTTTCGCCACCATTGGCGGGTGTGGTGGCGTCCGTGGCGGTCACGGTGTAACTCGTGACTGGTTCGCCGTTGTTGTACTGCGGAGCAATGAACGACACCGTCGCGGACTTCTCACCGGCCGTGGCGGTCACCGACTGGGGCGCGCTCGGCGGACCGAGAATGCTGACCGACGCCGACGCCGAACTAGCAGCCCCGGTACCGGCGATATTGGTCGCGGTGACGGTGAAGGTGTAACTGTCGCTCGCGCTGAGTCCCGTGACGGTGATGGGGCTTGAGGAACCCGAGACCACTTGCCCACCCCGCAAGGGAATCGTGAGGTCGGTGGCCTTGACCGTGTAGGACGTGATCGCCGATCCGCCGGTCGACGCGGGAGCCGTGAAGCTGACGACGGCCTGTTGGTTCCCCGCGGTCGCGCTGACACCTGTCGGGGCACCCGGCACGGTCGCCGGGATGGTGACGCTCGACGCGGCCGACGCGGCCGTCGTGCCAAGAGCGTTCGTGGTGGTCACGGTGAAGGTGTAGTGATCTCCGTTGGTGAGTCCCGTGACCTCGATGGGGCTGGTCGCACTTGTGGCCACGTGTCCGCCGTTGGCGGGCGTGGTGAGGTCGGTTGCGGTGACGGTGTAGGTGTCAATCGGCAGACCTCCGTCGGGTGCGGGAGTGACGCTCACATTGGCGAAGGTGTTCCCCGGCGTGGTCCCGCTAATCACCGGCGTCGGCAGCGGACTGATCAGACCGAGACCCATGGGTCCGGTCCCACTCGCCGTCGATGTGCCGCCCGTCATGGTCACGTCGTAGGTGCCGGTCGTCGGGTCGTAGAACGCACCGGTGCTCGATCCACTGGGGTAATAGTCGGGTGAGGTCGCGGTGTCCGTCGCCAAGTTCACGCCAACGACCGCTCCCGAGCCAAACGTGTACAGCGAGTTGGCCGTCGGGCCGAAGACGATGCTGTAGGAGTACGCCCCAATGGGTATGGTGGCGGTCACCGTGTTGGTCAACGTGTTGATCACCGACAAGTGGGTACCGAGATTGTTCGCAAAGGTCAAATCTCCCACCACCAAGGTGTTCGTGGCGGCGTTGAGCGCCTCGGTGCGCGCGGATCGTCCGAGCGCGATGGTGGTGGTGACCGTGTTCGTCGCGCCATTGATGACAACCACCGACTGACCCGTTCCCGTCGTCGCGTACAGCGTGTTGGTGGAGGTGTTCACGGCGAGCGCGCTGGGATTACCGGCACCCGTGATGGTGGTCACCAAGGCATTGGTCGCGCCGTTGATGACTTGAATCGAACTGCTCGTGGACACCCCGACATAGACCATGTTGGTAACGGAATTCACGGCGAGAGCCCCAAGTCCGGAGGCCACGACGACGCTGGCCTCGAGAGCATTGTTCGCGCCGTTGAAGACGTCGAGGAACCCTCCGGATGTCACGTAGAACGTGTTCGTCGTGGGGTTCACGGCGACCTCGCCCGGGTAGGTGCCGATGTTGAGGGTCGCGGTGTCGGTGTTGGTCGTCAGGTTGATGACCGAGAGCGTGCCGTCGTACTGGTTCACGACGTAGGCGGTGTTGGTGTTCGGATTAAACGCCACTGAACTGGGGCCACTACCCGTTTGCACCGAGGCGATGCCCGTCACGAGTGTGTCGTCAAGCACCGACACACTCCCGGTGGTGTTCGAGGACAGTTGGTACAGCAACGTGTTCGTGATGAAGAGCTGGTGCGTCACCGAGTCAACAGCGAGATCGCTGGGATTGGACCCGGAGGGAAGTGGCGCGACGTGGGTCACCTCGGGCGTTGACGGCGAAATATACGTCAGCATCGTCAAGTTCAGCGCGTACACCATGCCGCTCGAGGTGTCGAGACCGAGTGCCATGACCCCGTAGGGGGCCGTGATGGTGGTGGTGATCTGGTTGGTGGCGCCGTTGATATCCGCCACGAGATTGGCGCCCGATTCGGCCGCGAACAAGGAGTTGTTCGTGGGGTTGACCACGAGGGCCGAGGGTGCGGCCGAGAGGCTGATGGTGGTCGTCACGGCGTTGGTGGCACCACTAATGACGTCGATGCCCGGCTGCTCGTGATTACCCGTGCTCGGGAAGAAACCGACGTAGACGGTATTGGTCGACGAATTCACGGCGAGCGCGCCGGAGTAGCCCTGCGTCGAAGACATCGTGATCGTCGCTGTGACCGCATTCGTGGCGCCATTAATGACGTCGATGACGGGCGAGCCTCCATTTCCGCCTGGATTGGTCGCCTCGACGTAGATGGTGTTGGTCGTCGTATTCACCGCGACGCTCCGGGCGCTCAACGCATTCGGGAGAACAATTGAGGTCGAAAGTGTCTTCGTGCTGGCGTCGACGACAGAGACGGTTCCCGATTCATTGGCGGTGTACACCATGTCCGTGGTCGCGTTCACCGCAATCGCTTGAGGATTGTCGTTCAGCGTCACCTTGGGCAGGATGACCGAGGTTCCGTCATCGACAGAGATCGTGCCCTCCGCTTCGTTCGCGATGTACGCGATGCCCGTGGCATCGTCCACCGCGACGGCAACCGGGTTGCGGCCGACGTTGACATCCGCACCCGCCACTCCCGGGGACCCGACGACGCCGAACGCGACGCCGCTCGAGATGATGAGCGCGCAGGTCGCCACCGCGGAACTAACCCGTCGGGGCAGGCCCCACGAACGTCCATTCACCAACATGCCACTCCCCTTACATATATATTTTCGCCACAGTAGTAGTTAGGCGTCGCAATGAAATGACGCGGCGTTCACGGGCGATGGTTCGACCACTAGAGGATTTCGCAAACTCTGGGTACAGAGCCTGCGTTAGTGGTCGTCGGGCCTGGCCCCGCGCACCACGTCACGAAGACGCTCGACGCGCGGATCGCTCCCTCCGAGGTATCTCACGACGACCCCGAGGACGACGTCAACGTCGAGGGATCCCGTGGCGACCATCTCGGCGAGATCCACCCAGTCCTTCGGTCGGTTGAAGAACACCTTGAACACCGCGAGGTCGGTGCAGGAGAGAAAGGGCACGCGACAACCGGCGAAGTCTTCGAACCGGATCCTTTCGGCGAGCCCCTCGTGATACGGCGTGGTGTTGAGGAAGATGTCCACCGGCACCTTGTCCCAGAACAACCGAACTTGCCCTTCGCCAACGAGGAGCTCCTCGTCACCCTTTTTCCACACAACGCCCGGGGGTAAGGCCGCCTTGACCCGTGCGAGGTCGGCGGCGTCAGTGAAGAGATTGACGTCGATGTCAATGGTGCCGCGGGCTTGTTGCGTGCACCAGGCGAGCGCGAGCGCGCCACCGAAGGCGTGCGCGATGTCATGGCGCGTCAGAGCCTCGTCCAGCTCGAGGATCTTGCCGACGATGTCCATGCCTAGCGACCGAAGCGCTCGGGACCGAGGTGACTGGTCGGACGAGAAGGAAAGGCCTCCGCGAGTCGCAGCACCGCCACGAGCTCCTCACCCCGGTCGAGACCATCGACCTCGATCACGCGGCGCGTGACCCGCGCGTCGAGGTCGCATCCCGCCGAGCGGACAATGCGCGAGAGAGTGTCGACCGAGGGCGTCACCCGCCCCTTTAGATACGCCGAGAGGGTGGCGTGCGACGTATGGGAACGCGTGGCGAGCACGCGCAGCGACCACGGCCCCGAGCGGCGGACCCGATTCAGAACGACCGTGCTGTCCATGCCCTAGATGGTATCAGATCAGATACCATCTAGGGCATGGCGCGATTTACTTGACGACGAACGAGCCGTTCTTTGAAACGCTGACACGCCCGGTGGAGGTCAACGCCGCGACTGTGTAGGAGCAGGTGCCCTTCGCAAATCCGAAGACCTTGGTGGTTCCTGCAGCACACACCTTCGATCCGGCCTTGGTGGTCACGCGCCACTTCCCCTTGCTCGGCAATTTCTCGCCGGACTTCTTCTCGAGCGCGGCGAAGGTCTGGGTCGTGCGGTCGAGCGCCTTGCCGGTCTTCGTCGCGAGCCCGTAGGTCGGCTGCGAGTAGGTGACGGTCGGGAAACTGAAGCGCACGCCGGTGTCGTCCGCGGTGACCGTGTAGTACTCCCCCGTGCCCGGCGCCGTCAACGGCGCGAGCGTCGTGGTGCTGCCGAGTTCGGTGCGGGTGATCAACATGTTGTCGACGTAGTACTGGGGCGAGGTGCCGAAGCACTGGGCGATCGCCGAGGCCGGAATGAACACGCCGAGACTGCCGGTGGCGAGCGTGGTGCCGTCGGGCTCATAGTGGGGACCGGCGAGATCGACGTAGAGGCCGTTCCCGCTCGCACTGCCGCTCGAGGTCGGACACTGCGCGTGGGTGTAATACACGAAGGATGCGGCACTGACCTGGAGACCGATCAGATTCTGGAATTGGCCGGATCCTTGACCGCTGGCGGTCTGGAAACGCACCGAACCCCAGAGTTGCACGGCGTTGTCACTCGCGTCCTCAACGCGGGCGGCGCACTGCTCGGGCGTCTCCGGACCCGTCACACCTCCGACGGTGATCGATTGTCCGAGGCAGCATCCACTCACCGACGTCGCATCGATCGGGCATCCGTGGATGTCGTTAAAGGACACCGGCGCCACGTTGAAGGTGACCTGGCTCGCCACGGAGCCATTCACCGCGTAGGAGGACAACTTGCCGTGGGCTTCGATTTCGATCGGAATATCGCTGGAGATCGGCGTGAAGGTAATACCGAAGACGTCCTCGACGTCGGCGGACGTGAAGTCGTTCGTCACGTAGCTACCCGAGACCTCGGTGGCGGGAAGAACGTTGAAGAAGTACACGTTGTTCTGGCCCGTGAGGTCAAGGTTGCGACACAGGTTGACCTCGTAGAGGTTCGCGCCACTCTGGAACACCGGCGGCGCTGTCGACACCTCGCTCAACGTCGTGCCGTTGAGCGACACCGCGAGTGACGCGGCGCTCGCGACGTCCGTACCGAAAGGACACGCCGTCGTGGTGGCCCCGGCGCGGTGCACGCCCGGTCCGGCGACGACGAGCGGCAAGAAGAGCGCCAGCGTCGCTACGAGTACCACCACACGCCACCGACTACGCGTTGCCGTCATGCCATCCCCCCAGATCACGGTTTCGCCCGAGTGTACGTGGGAGTTGACACCGAGACAATGATAAATATCGACAATGCGGCGCACCTACGCCACGCGTCCAATCGCCTTCGTTGCCTCGCGTGATCTTGACCCTGTCGCGTCTATCGAAACTTTTTCGAAACTCCTCTGCCACGCCCCAGGGAATCTCGAGAAAGATGACACAGGTGAGCATCGAGACGCCCTCCATCACGACCGATCGCCTTGTGTTGCGTCCCTTTCGTGCGTCTGACGCGGCCTCGCTTTTTCTCCTGCATTCGAACGCCGAGGTCCTTCGCTACTGGGACTCTCCTCCGTGGACGAGTCCCGAACGCGCGCAGACGTTCTTGCAGCGCGTCGCACACATGAGTAGCGACGGCTCTGGCGTGCGCGTGGC
>CAIQPR010000067.1 GCA_903873775.1 uncultured Actinomycetes bacterium | reverse complement strand
GCGGCCGCACATGCGGCTATCTGAAGGCGAGATATCAACATGCGTGCGAGTTAGCCACGACTGCGCTCCTAGCCTCGTCAGCGTTGGAGGCGCTTCGGCGCCTTCAAATCCCGTGACGCCAAGAGCAGTTCCACGAGGTCGTCCCAGTTGACGAGGTCGAGGTCCACAATCACCGCACCGTACCCGTCGTAGTGCGGGGTCGTATAGAACGCGTCATTGCCAGAAGAGAGATACCGCTCCTTGTCCTCGAGCGAGCAAAAGACAACGACACCGCCCTCTTCGTCGCTACGAAAACGAGCGAAACCCTTGCCGGCCACTTTGAGCCCGGGCGTGCGATACCAAGACTCGACAGTCGTCTCGGGCAAAGTGGTAGCCCACGTTGCCACGTCATCCCACGTGATCACGACTGAAGGCTAGGTCGCCTTCAACGCACTCGCTAGTGTCGCGATGTGGCTCTCAACACCGTGCAACGCGCACAACGCGATCGGGGATGCGCCACGCTCATCTCCTGGCACCGGGGCGGATCGGAAACGCACGCGTCAGCATCCCGAGCGGCGTTTCGCGAGGCCGCGGAGGAGAACGCTGACTCCCTCGAAGTCGACGTGCGTCGAAGTGCCGATGGCGTCCTGCTGTGTGTTCACGATCCCGACGTCCCCGCACTTGGTCGTGTGCGTGACCTCGTGTTCGATGCTCTCACGGTTGACCAACAATCCGAGATCCTCACCTACGCGGATTTCCTCAGTGATCTCAATGAACGAGACCCCGAAGGTCGGTGCCTCATCCACCTCGACCTAAAGGACGTCGGCTACGAACTCGTGGCCGTGGACGCGACGATTGCCGCACGACGGCCCTTCTTCGTCACCACGTCGGAGCAGCCGTCGATTTCTTTGCTGCGCCGCGAACGACCCGACTACGACGCCTTCTTGACGATTGGTTCCTCCAGCGCGGGACTGTCAACGTTCGCCACCCTTCGTCTACGCACGAGTGAGCTTCTGCCCTTTCGAGCGCTCCGTCGCACGGACGCGACCGGCGTCGCAGTCCACTACCAGCTACTCACACCGCTGTTGCGGTGGTGGTGTCGACGCCACCACCTCGCCACCGTCGTGTGGACCGTGGACAATGACGAGATGATCGCGACGTGGCTCGAACGCGGTGTGGACGTGCTCACCACGAACCGCCCAAGGCGTGCGCGGGGCATGCGCGAGCAGCGCTGAGCGCGACGAACATTTATCTCGTCGAAACTCTCCCGAAATACAACGTGCCTAGGTTGGTGAGGTGGCGGTTGATTTTGAGCAGGACGCGTCGGGGGCGTGGAACGAAATGTTCGAGTCCCCCGGGCAGCCGCGCGCCATCTACAAGGGGCTCTTCGACGATCTTCGTCACATCCCCGTCAACGAGCTACGGTCACGCGCCGAGCAGCTCTCGCGCACCTTTCTCGACCGCGGAGTGACCTTCGCCCACGGCGGCGAGGAACGACCATTTCCCCTGGACCTCGTGCCGCGACTCATCTCGGCCGCCGAGTGGGACCACCTGGCGCGCGGGATTGCGCAGCGGGTGCGCGCCCTGGAGGCATTTCTCGGCGACGTCTACGGACCCGGGGCCATCTTTGACGACGGACTGATCCCCCGCGCGGTTGTGACCTCGAGCCCCCACTTCTGTCGACCTGCCTTCGGCATCCACCCGGCCAATGGTGTGCGCGTCACGGTCGCCGGTATTGACTTGATCCGCGACGAGGTGGGGAACTTCCGCGTCCTCGAAGACAACGTGCGCATTCCCTCCGGCGTCAGTTACGTCATTGAGAACCGCCGCGCGATGACCCAGACGTTCGCGTCACTCTTCGCCGACCACCGTGTGCACCCCGTCGACGTCTACCCCGCACGGCTACTCGCCGCCCTACGCGCCGCTGCCCCACCCAACGTGGCCGATCCCGTGGTCGTCGTGCTCAGTCCCGGGGTGCACAATGCCGCGTACTTCGAACACGTATTGCTCGCCCGCATGATGGGTGTCGAGCTCGTTGAGGGCCGCGACCTCGTCTGCCGCAATAACCGCGTCTTCATGCGCACCACCCACGGTGAGCACCCCGTCCACTCCATCTACCGCCGCGTTGACGATGACTGGTTGGACCCCCTGCAGTTCCGGCCGGAGTCCATCATTGGTGTCGCGGGACTCGTGAATGCGGCCCGGGCGGGCCACGTGGCCCTCGCCAATGGACTCGGCAATGGGGTCGCGGACGACAAGTTGGTCTACACGTACGTCCCCGACTTCATCTCGTATTACTTGTCAGAGTCTCCCCTCATCGACAACGTCGAGACCCACCGGCTCGAGGACCCCGAGGTCTTGGCCGAGATCCTCGCGCACGTGGAGGACTACGTGATCAAGCCGGTCGACGGCTCGGGCGGCAAGGGCATCGTCATTGGCCCCCAGGCCGACGAGGAGACGCTCGCCGCCACCCGGGCTGCCGTCGCGCTCGCGCCACGGAACTGGATTGCACAACGCCCCGTCGCTCTCTCCACCCACCCCACATTGATTGATGACGTCATCGCCCCGCGACACATCGACCTGCGCCCCTTCGCCGTCAATGACGGCAGCGAGGTCTGGGTCCTACCGGGTGGTCTCACACGCGTGGCCCTCGGCGAAGGCGAATTGGTCGTCAATTCCTCCAAGGGTGGCGGCAGCAAGGACACCTGGGTTCTGACCGACCATCTGTCGGCTCCCGTTGCGGACGTTGCGCCCACCGCAATGCCCGCCATGGCCCAGCCGGACCCGCGCCGACAAAGTGACGTCAGCCTGCCGCTCGGGAGTGACCAGTGAGCGATCGCGGCATGCTCTCGCGCTTGGCCGAGTCTCTGTACTGGATTGGTCGCTACATCGAACGCGCCGACGACACCGCGCGCATTGTCGACTCCTACGTACACCGCATGGTGGAAGACCCCCTCAACAACGAGGACGCCACTTGTCGCTCCTTGTTGTCGATTCTCGGCATCGCCGTTGACGCGACGACGCCCATCACCGTGGAAGACACGCTGCAGGCCATCGTCTACGACGAGGAGAACCCCAGCGCCATTGGCGGAGCTTTGCGGGGAGCCTTCGAGAACGCCCGACGCAGTCGCGACCACATCTCCTCCGAGATGTGGATCTGTCTCAACACCACCCACCACCGCCTGCCCCACACCGAAATGAACGCCCGCCAGATGGGACCGGCCACCTACTTGCAATTCGTGCGCGAACGAGCCGCCCTGTTCACGGGACTCACCGAATCCACGTTGTCGCGCGACGACGGGTGGCAATTCTTGATGCTCGGTCGCAGCATTGAACGCATCGACATGACTGCGCGTCTTTTGACGGCGCGTCTCGTCGGGGCGGATCACGCACCCGACTGGTTGGCCCTGCTGCGCGCCTGTGGCGCCATGGAGGCGTTCCTGCGTTCAGCGCGCCAGGGACACCAACCCAATGAGGTGGCGGCCTTCTTGTTGCTCGACCGGCTCTTTCCCCGCTCCATCCTCTACGCGCTCAACACCGCCGACGGGTGCTTGTTGGAACTGCACCCGAGCAATGAGCGCATCGCCTCGCCGGATCTCGCACGACAGTCGCTGGCGCGAGCGCGCAGCCGACTCGAGTTCATTGACCCCGAGCACATGATTGATCAGTTGCCTGACCTGTTGCCGATGATCGAGGAGACCTGTTGGCAGGTGAATGACGCCATCAGCGCCAAATTCTTCCGTCACGCCAACGCGGTGGTCTGGTCGAGCGAGGGGGCGTTGTGAGTCCGTCCTCCTCCAGCTGGGGTCTCGCCATCGCGCACCACACCGGCTTCACCTACGACGGCTACGCCACCTCCTCCTACAACGAGGCGCGCATGACGCCGCTGAGTGGTGGCACCCAGGACGTCCGCAGCACGCAGATCATTGTCTCCCCGAGTGTCGCCGTCTACCGCTACGTCGACTACTTCGGCACCGTCGTCAACGCCTTTGACGTCCAGCAACCCCACGAACGACTCCAGGTCACCGCGACCTCCAGTGTCGACAGCAGTGCGGCCCCCCTTGACGCCCCGCTGTCCTGGGAGGAGGTGCGCGACCCGACGGTCACCGACCGCTTCTCGGAGTACCTGTTCGCGACCTCGCGCACACGCCTCGCGTTGGACGAACCGGAGGAGTTGCAACGTCTCACGAACGGCCTCGACCTCCACGAGTCCGTCGAGGCCATTAGTGCCTACGTGCGCGAGCGCGTGCGCTACGTCCCCGGCGCCACCACGGTGCAGGCCACGGCCGAAGAATCCTGGGCCCGCGGCGAAGGCGTGTGTCAAGACATTGCCCACATCACCATTGGTCTCCTGCGACAAGTCGGTGTCCCCGCCCGATACGTGTCGGGATACCTCTACCCGAGTGCCGCGCACGCGGTCGGTGAGAGTGTGGCCGGACAGAGCCACGCGTGGCTGGAATACTTCGCCGGCGAGTGGACGGGCAGTGACCCGACCAACGGCACCCGCGAGACCGAACGCCACATCATCGTGGCGCGCGGACGTGACTACGACGACGTCGCACCCTTAAAGGGCATCTACGAAGGTCCGGCCGCGACGGGACTCGGCGTCGTCGTCGAGATGACCCGCACGCGCTAGGCGGAGAGAAAACGTGCCAGCGAGGCGGCGTAGGCGTCGAGCTCGCTAGCGTCCACGAACTCGTCACTGCGGTGCGCCAGCAGTGGATCGCCGGCACCGAAGTTCGTGGCCGGCACCCCACGGTCAAAGAAGGTCGCAACGTCGGTCCACCCGACCTTCGCGCGCGGGGGCTGTCCCGTGGTGGCGACGAGTTCACGCAGGAGTTCGTGCGTGAGTGACGGGGGTGCGGCCGGAGCCCAGTCGAGCACCTCGAAGGTGTCATCCGCTTCGAGAACGTCGCCGAGGAGTTCGGCCACCGAGCGCACCGCGTCGTCGAGTTGCCGGTCGGGTGCCACGCGGTGATTGAGGGTGCAGGTCGCCACGTCGGGGACGACATTGTTCGCCACTCCCCCGTCCACGAAGACCACCTGGAGTTGTTCCACGTAGGTCACGCCGTCGATCTCGGCCGCCCGAGGTTCGTAGGCCGCCACGCGCGTAATGAGTTCCCCCATGCGGTGAATGGCGTTGCGTCCCGTGAAAGGTCGCGCGGTGTGGGCCCTCGCGCCGCGAAGGGTGACACCCAGTCGCAGCGTGCCCTGGCAGCCCGCCTCGACGACGCCGCCCGTAGGTTCTCCCAGAATCGCCACGTCGGCCACCAAGAGATCGGGGCGCAGTTCGGCCAGTTCCAAGAGACCCGACTCGTGGCGCGCAATCTCTTCGCGCGCGTAGAAGACCCAGGTGATCTCGACCTTGCGGGGCACATCGCGCTCGGCCTCGCACAGCATGACCGCGAGAGAGCCCTTCATGTCACAGGCCCCGAGTCCAATAAGGCGTTCTCCTTCGACACGCGCCGCCGAGGCCTCGCCCGGCACGGTGTCGAGGTGACCGGCGACAATCACCCGGCGGGCTTGGTGGCCGCGGGTCGACGCGACGACATTGTCCCCGACGCGCTCGACGTCGAGGTGCGAGGCGCGCTGCAGGCGTTCGAAGATCTGGGTGGCGAGAGCCGCTTCACGACCACTCACCGAGTCCACCGCGACGAGGGCGTAGGCCTCGTCCAGCAGACTCACGTGGCGATCCCGTGATCGCGCAGGAGGTCATTGAGTGCCGTCTTGTTGTGACGTTCGCCTTCTTCGAGGCGGCGCACCACCAAGACACAGGGCAGGTAGAACTCCCCGCCCGGGTACTCGCGCTTGCGCTGGGCGTTGACGGCCACGCAGTAGTCGGGCACGTAGCCCTTCGAGAGGGTCTCGCCGGTCTCGGCATCAATCACGGGAATGGACGGGTTCAGCACCGTGCCCGCCCCGAGGACCGCGCCGCGACCCACCCGTGCGCCGTCCACGATCATGGACCGACTCCCGATGAAGGCGTCGTCTTCAATGACAACGGGCACCGCGTTCGGTGGCTCCAAGACCCCACCAATGCCCACACCACCGGAGAGGTGCACGTTCGCGCCAATCTGGGCACAACTTCCGACCGTGGCCCAGGTGTCGACCATGGTGTTCGGTCCCACCCACGCGCCGATGTTCACGTAGCTCGGCATGAGGACGACCCCACGCGAGAGGAAACTGCCGCGGCGCGCCGAGGCCCCGGGCACCACGCGCACGCCGGCGCGCTCGAAGTCGTGCTTCAAGTCCAGCTTGTCGACGTACTCAAAGGGTCCAACTTCGCTCGTTTCGAGGGCGCGCAGGCGGAACAGCAGCAAGATGGCCTGCTTGACCCAGTCGTGGACGACGACCTCGCCGTTGCCAGAGATCTCGGCGACGCGCAGGCGGCCTTCGTCGAGTTGCGTGATGACCTCTTCGACGTCGCGACGTGCCTCCACGTCGGTCGGTGACAGGTCGGAAATGACGTCAAACCACTGGGAGATACGTTCGTCGAGAGCGGGCACGGCTCAATCGTAATGACGACGTGGTGCGTGGCGGTGCTTTAGGCACCCTCGCGCAGTCGCCGCGCGGCGAGGGCGAGGCGCTCCGTGGGCTGGACCACCGCGACGCGCACGTAGTTGGCCCCCGCCTCTCCGTAGAGGTCGCCGGGACTCGCGAGTAGTCCCGCGACCTCGGCGAGCTCACGCGCGAGGTCCCATCCGTTCACGCCTTCGCGCGAGATCCACAGATAGAAGGTCCCGTCCGGGAGCGGTGCCTCAATGCCCCGCGTGGCGAGAGCCTCGGACACGAGGGTCAGTCGCTCGAGGTAGAGAGCCCGCTGGAGATCGACGTGCGCGTCGTCGTCGTAGGCGACGGCCACGGCGGCCTGGACGGGCGCGGGCACCATGAAGCCCCCGTGTTGCCGCACGGCGCGCAGGTACTCGACGATCTCGGGGTCCCCGGCGTAGAAGCCGGCGCGCGCGCCGGCCAGATTCGATCTCTTCGAAATCGAGTGCACGGCGAGAACGCCCTCGCGCGCGAACTGGAGGATGGAGGTCGCCGGAGCGGACCACGTGAATTCGCAGTAACACTCGTCCGAGGCCACGAGCACCCCGTGGGTGCGACCCCAGGCCGCGGCCGCGGCGAGATCATCAAGGTGACCGGTTGGATTCGACGGGGAGTTACTCCAGAGCACCAGAGCGCGGTCGATGTCACTCTGAGAAATCGCGCCGAGGTCAAGGCGGCCATCGACCATCGGGACCGGCACACTACGCAGACCAGCGAGTGTCGCGCCCATGGCGTAGGTCGGGTAGCTGATTGCCGGGTAGAGCACCGTGTCGCGCTCGGGGGTGCGCAAGTGCAGGTACCCGGCCAGCGTGGCGACGAATTCCTTGGTCCCAACACACGCGGCGAGTTCGCCCGGATCAATGTTCACCCCAAAGCGCCGTTCGTACCAACCCGCGGCACTGCGGCGGAAGGTCTCGGTGCCGGCGGAGGGTGGATACCCCCGCACGCCCTCGGCGCGCGCCAGGACCTCGAGCACCGCGGGCGGTGGTGGGTCGACGGGAGTACCGATGGAGCAGTCGATGACCCCGCCCTCGTGCGCGTTCGCCACCTCGCGCAACGCGTCGAGTCGCGCGTAGGGGTAGGGCGGGGGCGAGAAACTCATGCGCTAACCCGCCACTGTTCGAACCGCGCGGCGCCGACCTGGTCGAGCACGACGCGCAGCACCACCACGTCGTCCTGGGTGTCTTGGGCCAGAACATCGCCTTCGCGGTGCGCGGCGGCGATGAGGTCTCCGCGCTCGGCCGGCAGGGCCAAGGTGACGACCCGGTCATCCGAGCGCAGACGCGCACCGACGGCCGCGATGAGCTCGTCGATGTTCTCGCCCGTGAGCGCCGAGATCGCGACCGAGCCCGGGTGACTCGTCGCGAGTTCGTGAGAGGCCGATCCTTCGACGTCACACTTGTTGAACACCAGAAGTTCCGGTACCTGATCGGCGCCGATCTCCCGCAGTACTTCGCGCACAGCCTCAATCTCGTCCATGGCGACTTCACTCGAGCCGTCCACGACGTGAACCAGCAGGTCCGCGAGTCGCACCGAATCGAGGGTCGACTTAAAGGCGTCCACGAGTTCGTGGGGCAATTTGGAGATGAATCCGACGGTGTCAGTGACGAGCACCGTTTCACCACCGGGCATCTGCAACTGTCGCGTGCGGGGATCGAGCGTGACGAACAGGCGGTTCTCGGCCGGCACGCCGGCGTCGGTGAGGCGATTCAGGAGTGAGGACTTGCCGGCGTTGGTGTAGCCGACCAAAGTGACCTCCCGGTGGCGACCTCGTTCACGGCTCTGTCGTTGCACGCCCCGGGTGCGCGAGACGTCCTTTAAGTCCCGCTGCAGTTTGTGCATGCGCTGCACCAAGCGACGCCGGTCGACTTCGAGTTGGGTTTCACCGGGTCCCCTCGTGCCGATACCACCGGCCTGCTGGCTCAGGGATCCGCTGGCGCGGCGCAGCCGCGGCAGGCGGTACTGGAGGAGCGCGAGTTCCACCTGCGCCTTACCCTCGGGCGAGCGCGCGTTCTGGGCGAAGATGTCGAGAATCACCGCGGTGCGATCAATCGCGGTGCGACCCAAGAGGCGTTCTAAGTTGCGCTGTTGCGCGGGAGAGAGTTCGTGGTCGAAGACGACCGTGTCGCTGTCGACCGCGAGGCAGATCTCGTGGAGTTCTTCGACTTTGCCCGAGCCGAGATAGGTCGCCGGATCCGGGCGATCACGTCGCTGAATGACCCGGGCCACCACGTCCGCGCCGGCGGTGTCGACCAGGAGGGCCAGCTCGTCGAGTTCGCGGTCAAGTTGCGTCGCGGTCTGGCCCGGAAAGAGAACGCCGACGAGCACAATGCGCTCGCGAAACGAGCGATCAATGAGAGTGGTGGGAATATACGTCACGCCACAGACCACGTTATGTCGGCGACGAACCGCACCGGACCGGCCAGGGTGGCCTGATCCCCCCGCAGCTCCACCACGAGGTCGCCCCCGGGGTTCGACACGCGCACCTGGTCGCCGACGAGACCCGCCCGCCGCAGCACGGCCGTCGAAGCGACCGATCCCGTGCCGCAGGCCATCGTCCACCCGACGCCGCGCTCGTAGACCGAGAGCGAGACGTGCGAGGGGTCAAGAACGGTCACGAATTCAACGTTGGCCCCGCCGACGGCGTCACTCAGACGCTGGGCGAGAGCTTCACGGTCGCTGCGCTGCCAACTCGCGTCGTCCATCAGAACGACGTGGGGATTCCCCACACCGGCGACGCCGAGGGCGCCCTCGATCGTGTCGGCGAAGGTGACCTGACCCATCTCGAGGAATCCGTAGCCCTCGTCGCCGCGCAACTCGATGTGCACGAGGCGCTCTCCGGCCAGAGTGTCCACGAGAACATTCGTGATCTGCTCGCCCCAGTGGCGGGCCACCGCCGCGGCCAAACACCGCGCGCCGTTGCCGCTCATCTCGGCAATGGAGCCGTCGGCGTTGTAGAGGGTCATCGTCACGCGCTCGGCGTCAAGGGCCGCGACCAGCAGTCCGTCCGCCCCGACACCGAGGGTGCGGTGGCAGACCGCGGCGGCGAGAGCGGGCGACCAGAAATCCGCGCCCTCGTTCGTCGTAACGTCGACGAGGAAGTCATTGCCGGCCCCGTGCCACTTGTGAAGGAGACGCTTCGTCACGCGCTCAGTTTCCCACGTTCGCGTCGGACCCCGTGAGCACGTCCCGCACCGCTGCGGCCGCCTCTGCCGCGTCCTCGAACCACCGCACGCGCGGGTCCCGCGTGAACCAGGACCGTTGGCGACGGGCCAAGCGCTTGGTGGCGGTGACGGCGCGGGTCACCGCGTCGGCGAGAGAAATCTCGCCCGCCACATGCGCGAGGAGTTCCTTGTACCCCACGGCCTGGCGGGCGGTGCGTGAGAGGCCCTCGGGTCGCGCCGCGAGAGAAGACACTTCGCCGAGGAGGCCCTCGTCCATCCACCGCGCGAAGCGCTCGTCGATGCGCTGATCGAGCACCTCGAGCGGGACCCGCAGTCCAATTTGGGGGACACGTTCGTGGGCGTAGACCTCGAGACCGTCGCCGAAGCTCGAAAAGGGCCTCCCACTGCCGAGAGTGACTTCGAGGGCCCGCACGACGCGTCGCGCATTCGTCGGCTCCATGCGACTCGCGGCCAACGGATCACGTTCCTGCAAGTCGCGGTAGAGGGCGGGCAGGTCCACCTCGGCGCGCTGTTCGAGTTCCGCGCGCACCTCGGGATACTGACCCGGAATGGTGAGTCCGTCCAGCACCGCGCGTCCGTAGAGTCCGGTGCCCCCGACGTAGATCAGTCCCCCGCCTTCGTGGCGTCGAGCCTCTTCGACATCTCGAGCGGCGCGTTGGAACGCCGCGACCGTGAAGTCCTCACTGGGGTCCGCGAGATCGAGCAGGTGGTAGGTGACCTCGTCGCGTTCGGCGCGCGTGGGTTTCGCCGTGCCGAGATCCATGCCCCGATAGACGGTCATGGAGTCGACGGTCCCGATCTCCACGTTGGTGAGAGAGCGCGCGACCTCGTGGGCGAGAGCGGACTTTCCCGAGGCGGTGGCACCGACCACGGCCACCAGTCGCGCCGCCTGCGTCACGTCTAGGAACCGACGGGAATACGCACCTTGTGGCGCGGGGCACGCAGGGTTTCGACGTGCGTGCCCATGAGGTGGTGCGGCGCCCCGTGATCGATCCGCACGGTCGCGAGAGCGCCCGGACGCAGACCGCCCTCGGGGGCGGTGAAGTGGACGAGCTTGCCCTGACGCGTGCGACCCGAGGTCACCGCGGCGTCGCGCTTGGAGGGGCCCTCGACGAGGACCTCTTCAATGACCCCGACGCGGGCTTCGTGCTTGCGCAGCCCGGAACGATCGATGACGTCACACAGACGCGCGAAGCGGTCCGCAATCACGTCCTCGGGCACGAATGACTCCGTCATCGACGCGGCGCGCGTGCCGGGTCGGGGCGAGAAAATGAAGGTGTAGGCACTGTCGAATTCCGCTTCGGCGGCCACCGCCAAGGTCTCCTCGAACTGGGCGTCGGTCTCACCGGGAAAGCCCACAATGAAGTCGGTCGTCACGGCGAGATCGGGAATTGCAGCGCGCGCGTCGCGCAACTTTTCGAGGTACCGCTCGGCGGTGTAGCCCCGTCGCATCGCAACGAGCACTTCGTTGGAACCCGACTGAATCGGCAGGTGCAGCTGATTGCACACGGCCGGCGTCTCGGCCATCGCGGCGATGGTCTCGGGACGCAGGTCCTTCGGGTGGGGACTCGTGTAGCGCACGCGCTCAATGCCCTCGACCGTGCCCACCGCGCGCAGCAGATCGGCGAACAGCGGGCGTCGCTTCGTGAGGTCGCGACCGTAGGAGTTGACGTTCTGGCCGAGCAGGGTGATCTCGGTAACTCCTTGCGCTGCGAGGGACTCGGCCTCGCGCACGAGGTCCTCGAAGGGACGAGAGATCTCTTCCCCGCGCACCGACGGCACGATGCAGAACGCGCAGGAGTTATTGCAACCCGTCTGAATGGTCATCCACGCGGCCCACGGCACTTCGCGCACCGCATTCAGCGCGGGGACCATGTCGGCCACGGACTCCGGGTCCGGCGCGTCCAGGATTTCGATCTGCGGTCCGTCACTCTGCGCGCGGCGCAGGAGACCCGGGGCGCTCGCGAGGTTGTGGGTCCCGAAGACCACGTCCACCCACCCGGCGCGCTGCAGGATGGTCTCGCGGTCCTTTTGGGCGAGACATCCGCCCACGGCGATCTGCAGGTCCGGACGCTCGTCCTTTAAGGCCTTCAGGTGCCCGAGCGTGCCGTAGAGGCGGTTATCGGCGTTCTCGCGGATGCAGCAGGTGTTGAGAACAATGACGTCGGCGTCCTCGTCCCGCGCCGCCGGCACGAGACCGTCGGCCGCCAACATGCCGGCCAGGCGCTCGGAGTCGTGCTCGTTCATCTGGCACCCGAAGGTGCGAATGGCGAAGGTGCGCGGATTTTCCACTAGTCCAGCCTACCGAGGGATGTCCGCGGTGGTTCCTTCGGCATCGAGCGTGACCCCGATACCGCCCGCCACGACGAGCAGAAGTCCGACGAGGTCGAGAACCGTGACGTGTTGGGAGAGAAAGATGAATCCCGACAGAAACGCCACGGCCGGATCAAAAGCCAACAGAACGCTGACCACCGAAGGCGGCAGTCGGCGCAGCGCCTGCATCTCGGCGCCGAAACCGAAGACCGTGGCGAGCAGACCCATGAAGAAGAATCGCGCCAGCAGCGAGGGATGGTGCGCCACGTCGGGCAGGGAGTGCACCACGAAGGGCAGGGTTAGCACGGAGGAGATCGTGAGCCCCACCGCGAGGCCCTCGAAACCGGGCGTGGTATTGCCCGCGTGGTGGGCGGCCACCGTATAGGCGCCGTAACAGACGGCGGCGAGGCCCGCGAAGACCAGGCCCACCGGGTCGAGGTGTCCTCCGGGTCGACAGAGCGCGACCACTCCCCCCGCGGCGATCAGGATGCAGACCACGTGGCGCCAACTCGTGCGCCCCACCGCGGCGACGACGAAGGGACCCATGAATTCAATGGCCACCGCCGTGCCCAGAGGAATGCGCGCGATGGCTTGGAAGAAGGTCACATTCATCACCGCGACCGCGACACCGAGTCCGGCCGCCGCACGCCACTGGTGGGCGGTGAAGTCCCGCCACGAGGGCCGCACGAGGACGAGCACGATGACCGCCCCCATGAGGAATCTCCATCCGGAGACCCCGAGTGCGCCGACATCCGCGAACGCCGGCACCGCGAGCGCCGCCGACCACTGGATCGCAAACGCGCCGAGTAACACCATGCCCGCCGCGCCGGTCGCGGTGACAGGTGGATCGCTGAGGCGTCGGCTCACGCCTGTGACGTGATGAGACCCGTGCGGTCCGCCGACAGCACGAGCACGGTGCCCGGTACGGACACCTCGACGAGGTGTTCGCGGGCGGCCGCAGCCACGCTCTCGGCGTTCTCGAGCGTGGTGACGCCGAGGAGGGTGGAACCGGCCCCCGACCAACAGGACGCGAGAGCCCCGGCCGCACGAAGATTGTCGAGAACCCCGTTCGCGAACGGCAGTAGGTTCGCGCGGTAGCGCTGGTGGAGACGATCCTCCATGGCTTCGGGACGCAAACGCTCGGCGTTCGCGAGTCCCGCGATCACGAGGCCCACGCGAGACAGGTTGAACACCGCATCGGCGAAGGCTACTGAGGCGGGCAGCACTTCACGAGCGGCCTCGGTAGCGAGCTCTTGGTCGGGAATGACGACAACAAAGCGCAACTGCTCGTCGAGGGCCAGCGGCTCGACGAGAGCCTCGCCGTGCGCCATGGTGGCGACCACGAGGCCGCCGTAGAAGGAGGCTGCGGCGTTCTCGGCGTGACCGTCACGAGCAATCGCGACAGCCAGCGGGTCATTCGCTCCCGCGGCCGCGGCCGCGGCGAGAGCGAGGGAGGCCGACGAGCCGAGACCGCGCGCGAGGGGAATCTCCGAGGACACGTGGAGCGCGAAGTTGGTGTGTCCGAGCACGTCGCGCGCCACGCGCACGCCGAGGTGTCGCTCGGGATCACTGAGCGCGACCCCGAAACCGTCACTGGTGACCGAGAGTTCGTCGGCCGGTGTGAGCGTGACCTCGATGTAGAGGGAGAGGGCGAGCCCGAGGGCGTCGAATCCGGGGCCGAGGTTGGCCGTACTGGCGGGAACACGAGCGCGCATCACGTCAGCGTAAACGCTCCCACCAACTGGGCGCAGTGACGTCGTCGGCGGCGACCAATGGCACCGTCACGCGCTGGGTGCCAAAGAGCACCACCGAGGCGACCCGCTCACCTGCCACATATCTCGTTGGTCGACCCACGCGAGCCACCGCCACCATGGGAGGCGTACTCGCCCACCAGAAGGTCGTTACGTGGTGCGCAACGACAATGGGCGTGAAGAACCCGCTCCATCCCACGCGACCCACGAATGCGCCCTTGTGCCAGGTGCGACCGACCACGTTCTGCGCCGCGGAGTCTGCGAGGAGGTAGGCGGCCTCGCCGGCTTTGTAGAGTTCGTCGCCGCCGCGTTGGGAGAGCACCACCGCGTAGATAAGTACATGCACGCCGGCCACCACGCGATCGAGCGCCAGCGCGTCGCATCCTCCGGCCTGTGAGGTGTGCCCCGACTTGATACCCACTACGCCGTTCTGGCCGAGCAAGGGCGTAAAAGTGCCCACCGTGCCGGCCCCCGGCAAGTTCACCGAGGGTTGGCGCACAATCACCACAACGACGGGCCACTGCATGATGTGGTTCACCAGTCGCATCTGATCTTCGGCAGTCGAGATGGAGTGGGGGTCGTATCCCGACACGTCGGCATAGTGGGTCCTCGTCATGCCCAGGGCGAGCGCGGTGGCGTTCATGCGGTCCAGAAATGCACCCAGCGTGAGTCCCGTGAGACGCACGAGCAGGCTCGCGTAGTTACTCGCCGAGTGCACGAACAGTCCGTCCAAGAGGTCTCGTTCACACAGCTGGTCGCCCTCGACCACGCGCACGCTGGATTGTTCGGTCGCACGATCGGCCTCGTAGGCGGCGACATCGGCGGCGGTCACCGTGAGGCACGGGCCACGTTGACCGAGGCGCAAAGGCAACATGTCGAGGGCGACGTCGGCCGTCATCATCTTCGTGAGCGAGGCAATGGGGACTTCGGGCTGGGCGGCGGAGGTGCGGAGTACGCCCGCACTCGGCACGGACACCGCGGCGCTGCCCTGGCTCGGCCACACGAGATCTACCGACGTGGCCGTGGGCAGCGCCGTCACTCGACTCGAGAGAACGACCGTGGGGTGCCGATGCAGCGACGGCAGGCGTGCGGCCATATAGAGCGCCGATCCGGCGATGAGAGCGAGCGCAACGAGAGTCGCCAGACTCAAGCGCCAGAACAGCGACCAGTCACGTGCTCGTCGGTGCTTCGCCACCCGGCAAGGCTACGCCGACGGGTGTAGGCGTTCGTAGTCCTCGACGGTGTAAAGGACCTTGCGCGCCTTGGAGCCTTCACCCGGCGCGACGATGCCCTCTTCTTCCAACTGGTCCATCAGTCGCCCCGCGCGGGCGAAACCGACGCGCAGCTTGCGTTGGAGCATGGAGGTCGAACCGGACTGGGTCGTAATCACGAGGCGACGCGCCTCGGCGAGAACCACGTCATCGTCATCACTCGCGCCACCCGATATCGACGACCCCCCGTCGTTCGGGAGATCGAGGGCCACCGTGGTCTCCACGGTGCCGCCCTGGGCGCGCCACTGGGTCACGACGCGACGCACTTCTTCCTCGGAGACCCACGGGGACTGCAGGCGTCGCGCGACGTTGCTCGAGGCGGTCAAGAGCAACATGTCGCCCTTGCCGATGAGTCGCTCGGCCCCGGCCTGGTCCAAGATGACACGCGAGTCGGCGAGGGAGGACACCGCAAAGGCCATGCGACTCGGGATATTCGCCTTGATGACGCCGGTAATCACGTCCACGCTCGGCCGCTGCGTGGCGAGAACCAGGTGAATGCCGACCGCACGGGCCATCTGTGCGATACGTACGACGGACTCTTCCACGTCGCGGGCGGCGACCATCATGAGGTCGTTCAACTCGTCCACGACGATGACGATGTACGGGAGTTCTTCGGGTCCTTGCGGCTCTTCGATCTCGGTCTCGAGACCAGACGCACGTTCCACCGCGTCCGCCACGGCCTGCCGCACACTCGGGGGACGCTGGAGTTCACCGCGCTCGAGCAGCATCTGGTAACTCGTGATATCCCGCACACCCAACTCGGCGAGAATGTCGTAGCGACGTTCCATTTCCTTCACCGCCCAGGCGAGAGCGCCGGCAGCCTTCTTCGGGTCCACGACCACGGGTGACAGCAAGTGCGGCAGATCGTTGTACTGACCGAGTTCCACGCGCTTGGGGTCCACGAGGATGAGGCGCAGCTGGTCGGGGGTCGCCCGCATGACAAGCGACGTGATGAGGGAGTTGATACAGGAACTCTTTCCGGCGCCCGTCGCTCCCGAGATGAGCACGTGGGGCATCTCGGCCAAATTCACGATCACGGTCTTGCCCGATATGTCGCGACCTAGCGGTACGTCGAGGGGGTGCGTGGCACGCAGAGAATCCTCGGCCGCCAGCAGGTCCCCGAGCGCCACGAGCGTGCGCTGCTTGTTCGGGACTTCGACACCAATGGCCGAGCGACCCGGAATCGGCGCGAGGATGCGCACGTCGGGCGAGGCCATCGCGTAGGCGATGTCGCGGTGCAAGGAAGTGACGCGCGCCACCTTCACGCCGGGACCGAGCTCGAGTTCGAAGCGCGTCACCGTCGGTCCGACCGTGTACCCGAGGAGCGTGGTCTCCACGCCGTGCGCCGCCAGGGCCGCAACGAGTTCATCGCCGGCCGCATCAATCGCGGTGCGGTCCTGGCGCTGTTCCTTCACGCGCTGCAGGAGATCCAGTGACGGGAGATCCCAGTGGTGTGACGAGTGGGACACGGCGACGCGGGGAGGGGCCGGCGGCGGAACGTCGTTGACCTCGACGTCTTCGTGTACGTCGGGTTCCTCGTCCATCTCGGGGGCGTCGTCGTACTCGTCGAAGTCGATCATGGGCGTGACGTCCATGTCCTCAGGAGCACCCGGCTCCTCGTCCAACTCCTCGATGTCGGGAACCAGGGTCAACACAGGCGCGCGACGCACCTCGGGCTCGGGCTCGGGCTCTTCGTCGAGCACGGGAACCGTCGGGGTCTCTTCGCGCGGCTCCGGTCGGGGTCGCGCCCGCCACCAGAGTGCGAAGCGCGCACCCGCGGCCTTGACACCGGCGATCGTCGCACTCGTGAGTGCCCGCAGCGTCAATCCGGTCAAGAGAATGATGGACAACACCAACAGCGCGAGCAGGACCACCACGGCCCCAGCGGTACCGATAAGGGACCGCAGGCCGCCACCGACGGCCACGCCGACCCAACCACCCGCGTGATCGAGCGCCACTCGGGTTGCGTGTAGTCCCGGGGTGTGTTCAATGAGGTCCGCGAGACCCGCTAACGCCACGAGCAGCAGAGTCATGCCAATGAGTAGGCGCGGACGTTCGGTGTCCATTTTGCCGGCCAGCAAGAGGCCGGCCAGGGTGAACAGCAGCAGGGGCAACGCCCATCGAGCGATGCCGAAGCAGGCCCCGAGGAAGATTTCAATCCCGTGGCCCACGGGTCCGAGGGCCCCAATCTCCGCCAGGAAGACGAAGAGTCCGACGACGAACAGGCCGAGGACCCAGAAATCACGGGCGTGGCGCGACCACACCGACGGTTCGGCGGCGGGGGCTCGTTTGGCCGAGCTCGAGCGCGCTGCGGAGCGACTCGAGGTCGGTTTCTTCTTGTGTTGAGCGGTTGCCACGACACTCCAACTTACCGAACGGGAGTTCGCTTGACGGGTACTTCCCCTAGGATTTCGCCATGTCCTCCCCCACACCCCTCGCCTCGTCGGTTGATTTCGCGGCCCGTATTGGCGCCACCAGCGCTGTCGCGACCGTGGTGGCGACGGACACGATTTCCCCCACGTTGCGCTCGGTGACCCTCTCCCACCCCGACGCGGTGAAGCTCGCCGGAGCTCCGGGACAGGACATCATGATCTACGTCGGCGAGCACGACGGTCACGCACGTCGGCGTCGGTATTCGGTGCGCTCCGTGGATCCCGTGGCCCAAGAACTCACCTTGTGGATCGCCACGACCCACGAGGGCCCCGGGGCCCAGTGGGCTCGCGACGCGGCCGTTGGTGACAGCGTGGATGTGATTGGCCCTCGCGGGAAGATCTTCCTCGACGAGATGGCGGACTGGCACCTCTTCGTCGGCGGCACCGTCGCGCTCGGCGCCTTCTACCGCATGGCCGAGTCCATTGACCCTCCGGGCCGGGCCGTCTTCGTGGTGGAACTCCCCGATCCCGCCGATGCCGTAACCCCGGTGCTCGACGAGGCGATCACTCCCACCGGCATCTTCATTGACCGCGGAGATCGCGTCGCGGGCGACCCGGCCGGGATCCTGAGTGCTCTCGCGGCCTTTGATTTCCCGCCCGACGAAGGACACGCTTACCTCTTCGGAGAATTCTCCGTGGTCCGGGCCGCACAGAGCGCGCTCGTGGACCGGGGACTTGCGCCCGAACAGATTTCGTTGAAGGCCTTCTGGCGCGCCGGCCGTGACAACGCGGACCACGGCGAGCCCACCAAGGACTGACCACTCTCGCTACCGTGGTGCAATGAGCACCCGGTCACTCGGCTACGCCACCGACATCGCGCTCCTCACTTACGGCGGAAGCACCGTGACGCCGCGCGCGGACTACCGCGTCGTGTGCAGCCCCCACAACCCCACGTTCTGGGGTGGCAACTTCATCCTGTTAGACGATGCGCCCGTCCCCGGCTCGGCGCCCCACTGGCTCGAGACCTTCCACGCCGAATTTCCCGACGCCGAGCACGTCACGATCGGCGTGGACGCGACCGGCGACCTCGGCGAAGCCCTCGCGGACTTTTCTACCTTCGGCGTCCCCGTCGACGCCATGACGGTGATGACCGCGACGTCCGTGCACGCACCGCCGCGCGTCGCGGACGCGGCGGTGTGTCGCGCGTTGTCGAGCGACGACGACTGGGAGCGCAGTGTCGATCTCGACTGCCGTTCGAACGTGGAAGAGCACGAACCAAACGCCTATCGCACCTTCGCGACGCGTCGTCGCGACACCCACCGACGCTTGGTCGAAAATGGTCGAGGTCAATGGTTCGGCGCATTCGTCGACGGCGAGCTTCTCTGCCAGATGGGTCTCTTTCGCGCGCCCGACGGTCTCGCGCGCTTCCAAAATGTCCACACGGACCCCGCGGCACGACGCCATGGGCTCGCCGCGACGCTGGTGCATCACGTGAGTCGCTACGGGTTTGACCACATGGGAGCCTCGACACTGGTGATGGTCGCCGACCCGGGGTACTTCGCCATCGACCTCTACCGCAGCGTGGGATTCAGCGACACCGAATCGCAGTGGTCGGCCCAGCGCGGACCGCTGACAACAACCTCAGAGAGCTAAATCGCTCGCATCTTGTTGTTGCGCGGCTCGTGGGTGACTTCCGCGAGTCCGAGGTGCTCCATGAGCGGAGGGATGTACATGCCCACTCGACCTCGGTACCCCTTGCGCAGTCCGTACCAACCGCCAATCGGGTTGTGCTCGTCGCGCGCCCAGGCTTCGACCGTCCCCGGAGCGGGTTCTTTCTTTTCGTCCGATGCCCCGAGTTCCACCCAAGTTCCCTGCGTCACGAGCCACGCGTGCAGATCATCAATGACTCGCGCGAGGTAGGTCAGTTTGGTCGAACCGACCTGGCAGACCAGTTGCGCCGGCTCCGCGTCAAGGTCGCGGTAGATCGTGAACGAGGAGGATCCCGGCGGTGTCGTTAACGCCCACGGACATTCTTTCGATCCCTCGGCCACGCGACGCTCCTTGGTTCACGTTCCTTGTGTGAGCGTACGCCCAGTTGACGGGAGTTGTCAGTCAGTGATTGCAAAAATATTGGACGACGATCCCAGAGACGTCGGATTCGTCGACGTCCCAAACGAAATGCCGACAGCCGTGCAGTGCCCCGTGGTGGCGCACGCCACGCCGTAGAGACCCGACGACGCATTCGTGCTGCCGGCCAGTGGCGAGACGGTTGTGGGTGCCGCCCAGACACCGTGCGACTCAACCTGCACGTCTGCGACTTCGCCGTGAGACGTCTTCCACGCGCCGGTGGCCGCGCAATTCCCCACGGACCAACAGGACACATCGGTCACAATGGACGTCGTCGCAGTCGACGGAAGATGCGGAATCTTCGTCAACGACGAAAACACGCCTTTCGTCGACGTCGCGAGAAAACCCGTGTCGACGTTCTTGGTACCCACTGTGGCGTATCCCGAGAGGGTGCACGTCGCAAGACTGGGGCAACTGAGGTTTTGAATAGCAATGGCACCCATGTTCCCCCCAAGAGCGTTCCCAACTTGACGTGTCGTCCACACAGCATTGACCTCGCTCAACGAGAACACCGCCGCACTCTTGCCACCATTCATCGACTCTTCGCCAACATCCACACAGTTCGAGGTCGTCGTGCAGTCGAGGGCAGCCGGCGAAAAGGTTGCCGTTGCGGGCGTGCCGGCCGGGACCGCTACTGGCGTCGCGGAACTCCACGTGCCACCAGTCTCTGTGGCGACCGCGGGCACGGTGTGTCCCTTGGCGGTCGTCACGGTGGTCGCAAGTTCGCAGGTTGCAATCGTTGCGCACCACAGACTTGATGCTCCAATTTCACTGGACAATTTCGTCACGCTCTGCGTGCTCATCGTCGTTGACGTCCCGCTAATGAACGTGGGTGAACCCCACGCGCCATTCGTCAATAATTCGACATATGTTCGGTACGTGACGGTCGAGGAACCCGTCCCGCCCAAGTCTCCGGCCACACCCGTCACGACACAGTTATCGGCGTCGAGGCACGAAACGTCGGTGATGTCGCCTTCGGTCGCGCCGAGTGACGAGAAGTTGGGCAGGATCTCGCTCGATCCCCACACACCATTGACCTGCTGAGCCACAACCGGCAACGCGCCGCCAGTGTTATCGCTCGCGCCCAGGGCCGCGACGAGACAATTACCCGCACTGGCGCACGTCAGCGACGTAGCTACCACAAAACCCACACCCGCGGGAGACGCGAGAACTTGGTCCGCCCCCCAGGTTCCATTGACCTCGGCGTCGGCCAAGACGCCAAAGGACAGAAGTCCGCTCACGCCTTGGTAAATACCGACCGCACTGCAATTGCCTTGCGAGGGACACTGCAGATACTCGAGGAAGCCGAGCGGCAGCTCCGTACCCGGACCAACCAACGTCCTTGAGGTCGACGACGACCACACGCCCGAGACCTCAGCGAATGACACCACTCCGCTCGCCGGGCTGCCGTTGTTCAAAATATCGGGGATCGCCACCGCAGTGCAGTTGCCAAGGCTCACGCAGATAAGCGTTTGTGGGAATCCCACGTAGCTATTTTTCGTTTGGCCCGGGGCGTTGATTTCAGTAGCGGTGCTCCACGTGGCGCCGGTCACACTTGCCACAAAAGTTCCGCTGTCACCATTGGCATCTTGGAAGCCACCAATGGCATCGCAGTGCGTCACGTCACCCTGACACACGATGGACGTGAAGTCAGACGACGTCGCAGTTCCAACGCTGGGGGTCCACAGAACGCGGGTCGCGCTCGCCCAGCTCCCGTTGGTTTCCGTGGCCACGTAGAGGTGGTCCGGCCCGTTGCTCCCCGTGGTGAAATCTCCGCCAATCACGCAGTCGCCCACGCCGGTGCACGTCAGGACGTCCGGCAATGAGCCGTAGGAGGAGAAGGAGTCCGCCCCGGGGACCGTCGTCGGTGCCGACCATGTGCCATTGGCGTCGGTGGCCACAAAAGTGGTGCCATTTTGCGACGAGGCCTTACCGAACTGGCCAACCACGCTGCAGTAGGCGGCGGCAACACAGGACAGTCCGTCGACGTTGACCCAGTCATCACTGGCCGCGCTCTTGGCGAGGGCGGGTCCAATGTTGACCGCGTTGGACCACACACCCGCCGTTTCGGTCGAGGCGTACACGCGCGGATTCCCGAAGGCGTCAACAACAGATCCGAGCACAACGCACGTGGAGGCATCGGCGCACCAGATGTCGTCGACGGTTCCACCCGAGGGACTCGTCTGGCTGCCGGCGTGATTCAACGCGGTCGTTCCGGGAACTTGTGCGGAGGTGCCCCACGCACCATTGACCTCGCTCACCACAAAGGGTTCGGACAAGGTTGTCGTCTTGGTAAAAGTCCCGCCGACCACACAATTGCCGGGTGAGGGACACGCCACTTGTTCAATCTGTCCACTGCTCGCGGGACTCAAACTCACGAGACCGGGGATGGCGATCGCGGAGCTCCACGTTCCGGCGACGTCTTGAGAAATGTAATACCGATCAACGTTGGTGTTGTAATTCAGTAAGTCCCACACAACGACACAGGACGTCAGCGACGGGCACGTGAGCGAGTTGAAGCTGAGACTCGCATTTGTCGAATCGGAAACGCCCGGAATTTGGGTGGCACTCGACCACGTGCCGTTCACCTCCGTCGCACTGACGCCAATCTCGGAAGATCCATTCGACGTCGATTGGCTTGTCGTGCCGATCGCTACGCAATTCCCCGCAGAAACACAGGCCACGTTCGTGAGACCGAGTGGGGTGGGCACGGGTGTCGTGCTGGCGCCAGAGATGGTGACGGGAGCTGACCAGCCCGACGAGGTGGCCCCGGCGTCCGTGGTCATCGTGACCATCGATACGAACAGCATCGTCGTCACGGCACCCGACCGAACAATGTGTCGCCAATTAGAAGCGTGAAGTCGCATGTCCGTCCGTTCTTTCTACTCTGAGGGCGACGCTACAGGAGAACTTCTCATTCACCAAGGGTCCCGTCAGCGAATTTTCTGTGACGCGACCACGACGACGCGACACGGGGCAAGAAGCGGAGAATTCCTTAGAGAACAACGACCGCCGGCATGATCACCGGCTGGCGACGGAACTTCTGACCGATGAGGCGTCCGGCCGTGCGTTGCACGACTTTCGTGAGTGCTCCGGCGTCGCGCTCCCCGCCCTCGAGAGCTTCGATGAGCGCGGTATTCACGGCCTCGGCGACCACGATCATCAGTTGCTGTTCGTGTTCACCTTCGAACCACCCGCGCGCGGTGACACGAGCACGCTCTTCGAGTCGACCGGAGGACTTGTCGACACCCGCGGTGATGAGCACCACGCCGTGTTCGGCCAACATGCGTCGGTCCTCGAGCGGAGCCTCGTCCAAGTCGCCGGTGGTCCCGTCGATGTAGTGAAAGCCCGCGGGCACAGTGCCGTCGCGACGAATACCGGCCTCGGTGAGCTCGAGTACGTCGCCGTCCTCACAGACCCACACGCGATTGTCCGGCACGCCCATTCCGACCGCGAGCTCCGCGTGATGGATCATGTGGCGGAATTCGCCGTGGATCGGCACGAACGATCGCGGGCGCACGAGCTGAAGAAGGGTGCGTAGTTCGCCCTGGCGCGCGTGACCCGAGGCGTGAACTTGTTCGACCCCCGAGTGAATCACCTCGGCCCCCGAGCGGTGTAGATCGTCAATGACGCGACCCACCGACCACTCATTGCCGGGGATGGGGTGCGACGACAGAATGATCGTGTCCTTGTCGCCCACCGCCAAGAATCGTCCGTCACCGCGGGAGAGTTTGGCGAGTGCCGACAGCGGCTCGCCTTGTGAGCCGGTGCAGATGACGCAGATCTGTCCCGGCGCGTAACGATCGATGTTCGCCGAATCTTCAAAGATTGCCTGGTCGGCGTGGAGAAGGTTTAGCTTGCGCGCCAACTTGACGTTCGTCTCCATGGAGCGGCCGAGCAAGACGACCTTGCGTCCCTGCTCGGCGGCGACGTTGATGATCTGTTGAACGCGGTGAATATGGCTCGCAAAACACGCCACGACAATGCGCTTGTCCGGACGCTCCAGGAACAAGCGACGCAACGCCCCGCCGACGGTTGCTTCCGACGCGGTGAATCCGGGTTCTTCGGCGTTCGTGGAGTCCCCCATCAACAACGCCACGCCCTCGTCCCCGAGGGCCGCGAGACGAGCGACGTCGGTGCGACGACCGTCAATGGGTGTCAGGTCCAATTTGAAGTCCCCGGAATGCACCACGATGCCGGCCGGCGTGTGCAGGGCGAGAGCGTGCGCGCTCGGCACCGAGTGCGTCACGGGAATGAATTCGATATCAAAGGGCCCAATGCGACGACGCTCGCCGTCGGCCACCTCAATGAAGGTCAACTTGCTCGCGAGCTTCGCTTCTTCGAGGCGGTGGCGCGCGAAGCCGATCGTCAAGGGGGATCCGTAGATCGGGACGTTCACGTCACGCGTCAGGTAGCGCAGGGCCCCGGTGTGGTCCTCGTGTCCGTGGGTGAGCACAATGGCGTCAACCTTGTCGGCGCGCTCTTTCAACCAACGAAAGTCCGGCAGGATCAGGTCGATGCCGTACATGTTGGGCTCGGGGAACATGAGCCCCGCGTCGATGACCACGATGCGGCCGCCGGATTCGATGGCCATGCAGTTTCGGCCGATCTCGCCGAGACCGCCGAGGAAGACAATACGAACGGAGTCCTTAGCCACGACGGGCGTGCAATTCGTTGACGATGTCCGACGCGTGGTGGTCGAGGACGTCATCACTCGGCCCTAAGGGCAGGCGGCACTGACCCACCGGCACACCGAGAGCGCGCAAGGCGGCCTTCGCGGGCAGGGGGTTCGGGTAACTCTCGGTGCCCTCAAAGGCACAACTTTCCGCGAGTTGTTCATTGAGGGCCTGGGCGGTGGCGAGATCTCCCCGCTCGAAGGCTTCGACGATGCCGAGGAATTCCGGACCGGCCCAGTGCGAGGCCACCGACACCACGCCAACGGCGCCGAGGGCGAGGAACGGGAGCAACAGCGCGTCGTCTCCGCTGTAGAGGTCGAGACGATCGCCGAGGACCGCCTTTACGTGCGCCGCTCCCGGCAGATCACCCGAGGCGTCCTTGAGAGCGACGACATTGGGCGTCGTGCGCACGACATCAATAGTGGTCTCGGCCGCGATCTTGCGGCCCGTGCGGGCGGGAATGTCGTACAGCATGATGGGCAACTCGGTCGCGGCGGCGACAGCCTGAAAGTGACTGGCAATACCGCGCTGACTCGGGCGCACATACGCCGGCGTCGTCGCGAGCACGCCCGCAGCGCCGGTGGCGGCGACCTGCTTCGTGAGCTCGACCGAGCGATTCGTATCGGCTGAGGTGGATCCGGCAATCACCGGCACGGAAACTGCTTCGGCGACGGCGGCGAAGAGCGAGAGCTTCTCGTCATCGCTGAGAGCCGAGCCTTCGCCGGTCGATCCGCCCACCACCAGTCCGTCGGAGCCGTTGGCCACGAGAAAACGGGCGACGTCGGCCGCGACGTCGTAGGCGACAGAACCGTCGTCGGCGAAGGGAGTCACCATGGCCGTCACGACACGGCCAAAGCGAGGAGTTTGCACGTTGTGAAAGTTACCAGTCCCGCACCCGGGACCTGTATCACTCGACGCCGCGTTCCACCGGCGAGCCGTCGGCGTTGGCGTCGATGTCGAGCGTGGTGTCTTCGAAGTCCTCGAAGGCAATGACGCCCATCTCGGTGAACTTCGTGCGCAACCAACCGTCCGCCGCGTCGAGCAGGCCCAACTTCTTGCAGTTCGGCACAATCTTGGAGAACAGGGCCGCCTGGAAGACCACGCGGTCCGGGTCCATGAGAGTGACCTGGGCGGCGTCGCGCGGGGTGACGCCAATGCGGTCCCAGATCTCCTGACCCTGCATGCGGTCACGCATACGCAACGCGGCCTCGAAGGCGAACTCCTGACGCTCGCGAATCTCCGATGCGTTCATGTCCGCGTAGATCTCCTGGAGGCTGAGCACGCCGAAGGCGACGTGGCGCGCCTCGTCGGCCATCACGTAGCGCAGCAACTTCTTGAGCAGCGGCTCCTGGGTCATCTGGTGCATGAAACCGAACGCGGCGAGGGCGAGGCCCTCCACCATGATCTGCATGCCGAGGTAGGTCATGTCCCAGCGCGAGTCCTCCACGATGTCGTCGAGGAGAAGACCGAGGTGCGAGTTCATCACGTAGTGGCCCGACAACTTGGTGTCGAGGTAGCGCGAGAACACCTCCACGTGACGGGCTTCGTCCATTACCTGCGTGGCGGCGTAGTACTTCGCGTCAATCCACGGCACGGTCTCCACGATCTTCGCCGTGCAGAGGAGGGCTCCCTGCTCACCGTGCATGAACTGGCTGAGCATCCAGTTCTGGTACTCCATGTTGAGAGAGACCCATTCCTTCTCTCCCCACTTCTCGAGTTGCGTGCCCGCAAGGTTCGCCGACGCGATCGGACCACGCGCGCCTTCGACGTAGGACTCGTAGGCGATCTTCTCCTGGTCCACCAGGGTGTCCCACGGCAGATCCGTGGAGCCGTTCCACTGACCGGTCTTGGCCTTTTCGTAGAGCTTGTCGAGCTTCGGGCGGTAGCCCTTCTCGTAGTCCCACGTGAACATCGTCGGGCAGTTGTTCGCCACCTCGCGGGTCGAGGATCCGTCGTCGCGTCCCACGGACTCGAAGATCACCTGCCAGTCGTTAATGTCCTCACGTCCAATGATGTCCTGATTGGACAACATTTCCATCGCGTCGTTGTCGAGCGTCGTCACTGCGTACCCCCCAATGAGTCGTAGTTCAGTGACGTTTTCTTACCACAGGTCCGTGCCGGCGATGGTCCGGGAGCTGCGAGAGGGCCGCCACGCCGGCGGCGAGGTGGCGGTTATAGAACGCGGCGACGGATGCGGGATCCGTGACGCTGACGGCCGGTGACGGATCGAGCCAGTACGAGAACATCACGCGCAAGGTCCACTCGGCAATCCTCTCGGAGGCTTCGCGACCCACCCACCGCGCGAGCAGGGGCGCCACCTGGGCCGTAAATACTTCGAAATTCCGCTGAGCTTTGGCGAAACGCATCTGGTCGTGGATGAGGTCCGGACGCACCTCGAGCAGTCGCGTCAACGCGGGGTGCGAGGTGGCGTGGTGCCACGTGGTCGTCAGCACACTGACCACGGCGTCGTCGATCGTCGTCGCGTCGACGAGCCCCGAAGCGACGGCCGCGAGAATGCGCGCGGTCTCAATCTCGACCGCCGTCGCGACGAGAGACCACCGACCGCCGGGAAACGCCCGGTACAGCGTCGCGCGGGAGACGTCGCCGCGGCGGGCCACGGACTCCATCGACAGTGACACCCCGTCGACGAATTCCTCCTGCAAGGCGCGCGCCACGCGCTGCTGCAAGGTGGTTTCCTCCACGGGCGGCAAGTCCCGCGGTCTCGCCGGGCCGACAACGCGAGCGGTAGAACTGGTGGGAATGAGTTCACTGCGCACGAGTGCGTCGACTTGGCTGTGATCGTCGAAGTCCCACGCGCCGGGGGCGGACAAGTACGACAGAGCCATGCGGGAGAGGAAATCGCCGCGCTCGTCGCGGTGCGGGCCTTCGGGGAGATACGAGGTAACAAATTCGGCAATCGCCTCGTTGATAGAGGCGAACATGACGTCGAAGGTCGATTCGAGCACCGTCGAGTCCTCCACGAGGGCGACGTTCAGCACGGGGTGCGCGATGATCCGTTTGCGGGCGTACGTCAGGCCCTCCACGAGCACGGTCTCGAGGTTTCGCAGAGTGCGCACGTGCTCGTAGAGATCTTCGAAGAATCGCTCGACCTCGCGGGAGAGAAAACTGTCGAGGATGTCGGCGCGACCGCCGGGATACACCCGGTAGACCGTGGCCCGCGACACACCCGCGTCGCGGGCGACCGCGTCGACAGTGGTCGCGTGGAATCCGTGAGCGATGATGTTGCGGCCGGCGGCGTCGAGAATGGCCTCCGCCGTTGTCACAACAG
The DNA here is from genome assembly GCA_903873775.1 of uncultured Actinomycetes bacterium. Taxonomy (GTDB): domain Bacteria; phylum Actinomycetota; class Acidimicrobiia; order Acidimicrobiales; family RAAP-2; genus RAAP-2. The sequence goes on along the minus strand of CAIQPR010000067.1, from coordinate 5,848 downwards.
TGGCGCCAAGCCGCGCGTGACACCCGGGCGATCGCGCACGCTGCGCACGGCGAGCAGGACGCCCGCGGTGAAGCTGGTGCGGTCGTAGGCGTCGTGACGAATGGTGAGACCCTCGCCCGGTCCGCCGAAGATGATCTCCTGATGCGCGGTCATGCCGGGCATGCGCACGGCGTGCACCCGCACGTTGTCACCGCTGTCGGCCCCTCGTGAGCCCTCGATCGTGTCGCGCGTGGTGGGTTCGCTCACCGCGCTGCGTCCCGCCGCGGCGCGAGCCTCTCGAATGACCCGGGCGGTCTCGAGGGCGGTACCCGACGGGGCGTCCACCTTGCGGTCGTGGTGGAACTCAATGATTTCCACCCGGTCAAAGTACGGTGCCGCTTCGGCGGCGAAGCGCTCGGCGAGCACCGCCCCCAGCGTGTAGTTGGCCGCTACCACGACGTGCGCGGCCGCGTACTCCTCGCGCCACCGGTCAATCTCCTCGTCGGTAAAGCCGGTGGTGCCGACGACGACGCCACACTCGTGCTCGACGGCCCAGGCCACCGACGCACGTGCCACCTCGGTGGTGGAGAAGTCCACCACGACGTCGACGGTCGCCGGATCGACGTCACTGAGTGCCGCAAGGCAGCCCTCGGCGTGGGGGTCGACGCGCGCCGTGACCTCCGTGTCAGCCGCCGCCGCGAAGGCGTCGGTCAACATCGAGCCCATCCGGCCACCGGCACCCACGAGGGCAATTCGAATCATGCCTGCACTTTACGAGATGCCTTCGTCGCGAACGATCCCGAGCACTAGGGATCACCTCAGTAAACTTGATTCGATTCCTACGAAAGGTCGACGGCCCGTGGCCCACGCCACCACCACCCCCTCGGGTCTGCAACGACTCACGAATGGCCTCGGGCGTGCCGTTCTCACGAGCGACCGGAGTGCGCCGGAGTCCTTTCAGACAAAAGAACTCTGGATCCCCGTCGGCATTTTCGCTTTGTCGCGGCTCTACGTGATCTCGATGGTGCTCGCGGTGTCCAAAATCCTGCACCATAGCTTGTCCAGCATGTTGTCCCCTTGGGACGCCAAGTGGTACTTGAGCATCGCCCACTACGGCTACGTCACGAAAATTCCGCCGGGCCTCGGCGACGTGGCGCAGTCCAATCTCGGCTTCTTCCCCCTCATGCCCCTCATGGTGCGCTTAGTGCACTTCCTCACCCCACTGAGTTGGGTCACGAGCGGGATTTTCGCCTCCGTGCTCACCGGACTCACGGCGTCCTTTGGCGTCTGGATGCTGCTGCGCGACACGAGCACCCTGTCCGAGTCCCGACGCGGCATCTCCCTCGTTCTTTTCACACCGGGCGCTCTCGTATTGAGCTTCGTCTACTCCGAAGGACTGATCGTCACCTTCGCGTGCCTCGCCCTGTGGTCCCTGCGGCGCGAAAAATGGGTGCTCGCCGGACTGGCTTCGGCGACATGCTCTTTGGCCGACCCGGTGGGCAGTGCCGCCGTCATCACCTGCGTGATCGTGGCCCTCCTCGCGGCCCGCACGCAGAAGAGTGTGCGACCACTCGCGGCCGTCGTTCTCGCCCCACTCGGCGTTCTGTCGTTCTTTACCTATCTCTACTTTCACGCGGGGTCCTTCTTCACCTGGTTTCACGCGCAACGGCGTGGGTGGCAAGGTGGTCCCTATTTCTCGGGACTCCCGAAAGCGCTCTACGGCTTCGCGGCCCACGGCTTCAGCAACCTGAATCCCCCGGTGAAGACCTTCAGCTTCCTGGTCGCCATTGGCATGTTCATCCTGTTCGTCAAGATTCGCCCCAGCGTGCCGATCTTCGTCTACGGCGTCACCGTGATCTTCATGGGCCTTTTGTCACCGATTGTGGGTATCACCCCCCGACTTCTGCTGCGCGATGCGCCCCTCGTCGCCACCGTGGGGTCCCGACTGAACAATCGGTGGTTCGGCGTCTTGCTGACGGCCTCGTGCGCCATCCTCGGATTCCTGATCATCGTTTCGGCAACACCCGCGTGGACGCCGTGAGGTTTCTCCCCGTCGATACTCCGCTGACCTACGGTCGCACCGCGCCACACTCGGGACGCGTGGGCGACGCGCTGGTGAACTTTGCTAATACCCGCACCCGTCAGTGCGTCGCCATCGGCGCGATTCTGTCGCTGCCGGCCGTGATCATCATCTACGTGCTGAGTCAGTTCCACCCCTACCTCGACTTTCACGTGTACCTCTTGGGTGCGCGTCACGTGTTTGATCCCGATCTCTATACCGTGCGTCTCCAGCGCATTCCCTACCTGCCCTTCACGTACCCACCGATTGCCGCCCTGTTCTTCTGGCCCTTCACGCTCGTGCCGAGTGGCCTCGCGACATTCCTTTGGGCCACGCTCATCCTCGCGTCCCTCGTCTTGCTGATCCGCCTCTCCCTGCGTCTCGCGCGTCCCGATTTCACGCCGCAGGGTCTCTGGGCGGCGACTCTCTTGCTCGTGGGTCCGGCCTTTGCCATGGAGCCCATCTGGGAGAACTTCCACTTCGGCCAGATCAATCTGGTCCTCGCGATGTTCGTCCTCTACGACGTCCTCGAGCGCCCGAACCGCCGGCTCCCTCGGGGCATCATGCTGGGACTGGCGACCGCGATCAAGCTGGTGCCCTTCGTCTTCATTGCTTACCTCGTGCTGCGGCGCCAATTTCGTGCGGCCCTCGTCGCGCTGACGACCGTCGTCGCCGCCGAGGCCTTCATGCTGCTCGTCAATTATCACGTGACGATCCTCTACTGGCGCCAGTACGCATTCAACGCACAGCACATCGGCACCGTCTGGTACAACTCGAATCAGTCGATCCGCGGGGCGTCACAACGCCTGGCCCACGAACTGCTCTCCCACGGTCTTCTCACCGCCTTCGAAGCGCTCACGATTCTGGTGGGCCTGTGCATTGCGGTGGCCCTGGCCCCCCACGTCTCGCAGATCGCGACCCTCGTGGCGGTCGGTATGACCGGCGACCTCGCCTCCCCGATCTCCTGGACGCACCACCTGGTGTGGTTGATCCCCCTTCTCGTGTGGCTCACCATCGCGCACGATCGTCCACGAACGGGTCCCTGGTGGGCGTTGCTCGTGGTGTCGGCGAACTGGTACTCCTTTGTCTGGATCCCACCCGAGAACGGCATGGACCCGCTGCACTGGAACCTGCTGAATAGCGTCCTCGGCAACGTCGACTTCTTCATCATGGTGGCCGCTCTCGCGGCCATTGGGGTCCTCGGGTGGCAACGCCGCAAGGATCCAGCGGCCCTCTTGCAGCCGGCTGACTAGTTCGCGGTGACGCGAGCGAGAAGTTCGCGAATCTCCTTCGGCGACACCTCCAGAGTGGCGTCACCCACATTGAATTCGAATCGTTGAAGACGGGGACCCTCGACGGCGTAGGGCGCGCCGAAGAGCCACACCTTCTCCTCCCGCGCGACGTCGATCATGCGGTCGAGAATCCTCTGTCGCTCTCCACGGATGCGCCAGTGCATCATGTTGGTCTCGGGGGGTGACGGCAGAATCTCGAGATCATCGAGCGTCGCGAGTTCCTTCGCGATCGCGCGTGCGTGCGTGCCGTAGCGGGCGAAGTTGCCCCCGCGTTCGCGCCAGGCCGACAGCGCGGACGCGGCGAGGGGCCACACGCCGAAGAGACGGCCGCCGTGTCGAATGCGCCACTGCGCGACCTCATCGATCACCGCGGCGTCGCCGACGACACAGCATCCCGCGATGCCCCCGAGCCCCTTGTAGAAGGACACGTAGATCGTGTCGAAGAGCGCGGCGATGTCGGCCATGCTCTTTCCCGCGCTGCGCTCGTAATACGGTGCGGCCTCCCAGAGTCGTGCGCCGTCTAAGTGCACCGCGGCACCACGATCACGCGCCCAGGTCACCTGCGCCACGAGGTCCTCCCAGGTCGGCAGCGTGCCGCCCAGCTCGCGCTGGGGCAGTTCGATCACCAGGGCGGCCACCGGCCCCCGCACGCGCGCGAGATCCGCGGCGGTCAAGGGCTCAAGTCCGTGCACCGGCGTGATACCCACCAGTTGGTGCAAGCGTTCATACGCGCGCTCTTCGTAGAGATCGAGGTGGCAGGCGGGATGAAACACAATGCCGCGCGACATCCGTCGGTCCGCGTGAACGCGCAACGTGGCCTGCTGGGCCATGGTGCCGCTCACCACAAACAGAGCCGACTCCTTGCCGAGAAGGCGCGCCATCTCGCCTTCGAGTTCGGCCACCACTCCCCCGGTGCCGTAGACATCCATTTCGGTGTCTTCGGGAATCTGCGCGAGGTGGGTAGCCACTCGTCGAGGACCATGCCCATTGACGTAGCGCTCGCAGGCGTCGTAGATCGCCTTCACTTCTTCAGGGGTTCGTGCGGTCGCGCTCGTCGGGCGACGACGCGAGGTCCCCTTCATCGCGGGCGCGGCGGTTGATGCTGCCGTGGTGCGCGAGCGACGCGCGGGTGACGTGGACGGAGTTTTCTTGGTGGCCATGCCTCGACGCTACAAAAACACCGCGGGGGACCCGGCGCTGTGGCCGAGTCCCCCGCGGTGGGACTGCGTGAAGTTGGTTAGCGACGACGCGGACGCGAGCGGCGACGATCGCCACCGTCACCGTCGTTGAGTCCCGGACCACCGGGGCCCAAGTCACCAATCTCGTTGGCGAGTTCGGCTTCGAAACTCTCCTCGAACGAGGCCACCGGACGGGACGAGCCACTGTCGTTGCGGGGCTCGCGCGCTTCGCGCGGCTCGCGACGCTCCCGAGGCTCACGCTGTTCGCGCGGCTCGTCGGCGTTGTCGTCCATCGCGTACTCACCGGTCAGCGAGAGCGAGACCTTGCCCTGCGGGTCGATGTCGTCGACCTTGACCTCGATCGCCTGACCGAGGGTGAGGACGTCTTCGACCTGACCAATGCGCTTGCCGCCGTTGAGCGGCGAGAGCTTCGAGATGTGCAGCAGTCCGTCGCGACCCGGGAGGATCGACACGAACGCACCGAACTTCGCGATGTTCACAACCTTGCCCTGGTAGATGGCGCCCACGTCCGCCGTCGGCGGGTCGAGGATCAACTCGATGCGGCGGCGCGCTTCGGCGACCGCACGGCCGTCCTTGGCACCGATGGTCACGGTGCCGACGACGCCGTCGTCATCCACCGCAATGTCCGCACCGGTCTCCTGCTGGAGGGTGTTGATGACCTTGCCCTTCGGCCCGATGACCTCACCGATCTTGTCGATCGGGATCTCGAGGCTGACAATCTTCGGCGCCACTTCGGCGACCTTCTCGCGCGGGGCGGAGATGGTCTCGGAGATGACGTCGAGGATGGCGAGACGGGCTTCCTTGGCCTGCAGCAACGCCTGGGCCAACACGTCGGCCGGGAGACCGTCGATCTTGGTGTCGAGCTGCAGGGCCGTCACGGCGTCGGCGGTGCCGGCCACCTTGAAGTCCATGTCACCGAAGGCGTCTTCGGCACCGAGGATGTCGGTCAGAGTGACGTACTTGCCACCCTCGTAGACGAGACCCATCGCGATACCGGCGACGGGGGCCTTGATCGGCACGCCGGCCGCCATGAGCGACAACGTCGAACCACAAACCGAACCCATGGAGGTCGAACCGTTGGACTGCATGATGTCGGACACCACGCGCAGCGTGTAGGGGAACTCTTCCTCGCTCGGCAGCACCGGCGTCAAGGCGCGCTCGGCGAGCATGCCGTGACCCACTTCGCGGCGCTTCGGCGAACCGACGCGACCGGACTCACCCACCGAGTACGGGGGGAAGTTGTAGTGGTGGATGTAGCGGCGCCACTCGTCGGGCGTGATGGTGTCGAGCTGCTGCTTCATGCGAGGCATGCCCAGCGT
>CAIQPR010000066.1 GCA_903873775.1 uncultured Actinomycetes bacterium | reverse complement strand
TGGCTGCCCGTGGGTACTCGCGCCGGATCCACGGTGCTCCCGAGTACCCACTCAGCGACGTATCCCGCCGGAATCGTGGTGGAGGCGAGCGCCCCGTGCGTGGTGCAGGTCCCGCTCAGTCCGAGTTGCACCAGATTCTCCTCGGCGATCGCACAGGACACGTTCGTCACGCCGGACGCGGGGACCGCAACTCCGGCGGGTCCGCTCGAGACCACGACATCAATGACGCCACCTTGCGCGAGCGACGTGCCGGCTTTGGGATCTTGAGACACGATGTCGCCGGCGGGCACGTCGTTTGACGTGGTGCGACTGACGACAGAAATCGTGAAGTTGTCGTCACTCACGAGAGACAACGCCGTTTGATCGGTAACACCCAGCAATGAGGGCACCGGATGCTTCGGGGTGAACAGTCCCATTTGCCACGCCACGACACCACCAATGGCTGCCGCCATCACGATGACGGCCGTGGCGAGAGCGCCGATCTTTCCCCGACGTCGTGGCGTTCGCGCGAGCGCCGCGGCGCTGGTGGCTTCAAAGTTTTCCCGGTAGCCGGGAAGGTCAAAGGGGCGCACAACGTCGTTCGCCGTCGCGTCGTCGCCGACGGGTCGCGACGTTGGCACCGCGGGTGCGGTCAAGACGTCGGTCGGGGACGGCACCCGGAATGAACCAGTGTTCTCCGCGGACAGTGTGACGGGTCGCGGAACCGGAAGGGTCATCGCCACGGACTGGAGGCGACTCGCGAACAGGGCGGCTTCCGGACGCGCGGCCAGGTCCGGAGCGGCTCCGAGGGCGAGAATCAGATCCAGCGAGCCGAGTTCGGCGCGATGTGGCAGAGGTGTCCCGAGTCGATTGGAGCGCACGGCCTCCACCGTCGGCCCGTCGTGCGGCACGTCGCCCGTGAGACACTCAAACAAGATCAACGACAACGCGTAGACGTCGGTGCGACCGTCGAGGGGTGCGCCGATGACCTGTTCGGGACTGAGATACCGGGCCTCTTCGAGAGGGTGCGCGGCTTCCGTCCCCGCCAACGTGGAGGCGATGCCGAGGTCGGCCACGCGCACTCGACCGTCGACGTCAAAGAGAATCTTGCTCGGTCGCAACGCCCCGTGCACAAATCCCCGGGCGTGCGCGTACGAGAGCGCGGTCGCCACTTCGAGACCGATCATGGCGGTCTGTTCTTTCGACAGTTGGCCGCGTGTGGCGAGAATGTCGCGTAGAGATCCGCCTCCTAAGAGTTCGAGAACGACGTACATCGCGCCGTCGTCCTCACCCCAGTCGTACACGCGCGTCAGATTGGGGTGGTGCAGAGCGGAGACTGCGGCGGTCTCTGTGCGAAAGCGGTCGTGCAGCGCGGGATCCGAGAGCAACTCCGGCACGAGGACCCGTACGGCAACCGGGCGGTTCAACGAGCGGTCCTCGGCCTCATAGGTCGACACGGATCCACCCGACGACAATGCGCGGCGGACTACGTAGCGGTCGCCGAACACGTGGCCGGGGAAAATATGTTGACTACTCATCTTGAGCAACAACCCTAGTGAGCCGTCCTAGGGGAGAGTGGTGCTCCACGTGCCGGTTTCGAGTAATTCTTCGAATTGATCGGCCCCGAGGCGCGGGATGCCGAGGTCCACCGCCTTGTTGACCTTCGACGCGCCGGGACTCTCCCCTACGACCACGCAGTAGGTCTTCTTCGACACCGACCCCGGCGAGGTCCCGCCACGCGCCAGCACGGCCGCCTCGGCGTCCTCACGTGAATACCCCGCCAGTGTGCCCGTCACGACGACCGCCCGACCCGCGAGGGTCGGCGTCAACGTGGACGAGACACGTTCTTCGGTCATCGCAACGCCCAACTCCCGCAACCGCGCAATACGGGCACGATGTTCGGGGTCGGCCGCGTACGACGCGACTGACGCGGCAATGACCGGACCAACACCGTCGAGGGCCGCGAGTTCTTCTTCGGTGGCGTCGAGAATCACCGTGATATCCCCAAAGTGGCGTGCGAGCTCCCGGGCCGCCACGGGACCGACGTGTCGTATACCGAGGCCGACGAGCACGCGACTGAGGGGTTGCGTTCGCGAGGTCGCAATCGCCGTGACGAGTGACGTCGCCGACAGCTCGCCCAAACCGTCGAGTGCGGCCAGTGAGGCGACATCGAGGGCGTAGAGATCCGCGACGTCCTCAATGAGCCCGGCGTCGAGCAACTGTTGAACACGCTGCTCACCCAGGCCTTCGATGTCGAGCGCGCCGCGCGACGCGAAGTGCGTGATCTGTTGGAGACGTTGCGCCGGACACTGCGGATTGACGCAGTACGTGTCACTCTCTTCTCCCACGCGTTCGAGCGGCGCCGCGCACACGGGACACACGGTGGGAAAGCGCCACGGTCGCCCGCGACGACGCCCCGGCTCGCTCACGTGGTGGACAACTTCCGGAATCACGTCACCGGCCTTGCGTACGACCACGAGGTCCCCGGGACGCACGTCCTTCGCGGCCACTTGATCTTCATTGTGCAGCGTCGCCAGTGACACCGTGGAGCCGGCGACCAGGACCGGCTCGAGGACGGCGAACGGCGTGGCGCGACCCGTGCGGCCGATGGAGACCTCGATGCGTAACAGCCTCGTTGTACGTTCCTCGGGCGGCAGCTTGCGGGCAATGGCCCACCGTGGTGCCCGCGACGTCGTGCCGAGGCGGGCTCGCTGGGCGAAAGAATCCAGCTTGATCACGACACCATCGATTTCGTACGGCAGATCGTGGCGGTGGTCTTCGAACCACGAGGACCGCGCCAGCATGGCTGTGCGACCTTCTTCTCGCGTTGCTTCCGGGGCGACGAGAAAGCCGGCGTGGCGCAAGAGGTCCAATGTGTCGGTGTGGCTCGTCAGTGCGGCGAGAGTCGACGTGTCCGTCACCACTTCCAATTGGTACGCGAGGAACGAGAGGGGGCGCTGGGCCGTGAGGGTGGGGTCCTTTTGGCGCAGGCTGCCCGCCGCGGCGTTGCGAGGATTCGCAAATTCCTTGCCTCCCTCACGGCGCTGCCGCTCGTTGAGACGCGCGAAATCGTCCTTGGCGAGAAAGACTTCCCCGCGAACTTCGATCCGGCCCACCGCCAAAGGGCCGACGAGAAGGTGGGGCACATTCGCGATGGTGAGCACATTGGCCGTGACGTCCTCGCCGACGCGTCCGTCGCCCCGCGTGGCCGCACGGGTTAGTTCCCCGTCCACGTAGAGGATGGACATCGCGAGACCGTCAATCTTTGGCTCCACGGAGTACGTCAGCTCGTCCGTGGTTTCAAGACCGCGCTGGACTCTCTCCGCCCAGGCGGCCAATTCCTCGAGATCGAACACATTGTCCAAACTCAACATCGGCACCGCGTGCTCGACGGGCGCAAAGAGAACGCTCGTACTCGCCCCGACGCGACGTGTCGGCGACTCGGGCACGGCAACCTCGGGGTGCGTCACTTCGAGCTCGCGCAGCTCCGCGACTAGGGCGTCGTAATCGGCGTCCGGGATGAGCGGGTCATCCGCGCCGTAGTACGCCTCATTGTGGCGCGCGATCTGCGCGCGCAAGTCCGCGGCATGCGCGGCGGCGTCGCTCACGCCACTCCCACGACCGACGGCGCGACGACGGCGGCTCCCGTGACGGCGTCGCCGTCCTCGGCGTCATACATCACGACACTTTGACCGGGCGCGACGGGACGTGCGGGCGTGTCGAGCTCGACGCGCCAGGGCGACGGTCCGCGGAGTGTTCCCGGTACGGCGCGGCCGTGCGCTCCCCACTGCACGATGAGGCGCGCACCGTCGTCGAGGGGCTCACGCGCAAACGTGAGACTCTCGCTCTCCAGAACAATCGTGGACACGAGAATCTCCTCGAGAGTGGCGACGTGCACACGCCGGCTCGTCAGATCTACGCGTTGCACGTAGCGCCGCACACCATCGCGACCCGGCACCACGCCGCGGCGCTGCCCAATAGTCATGAGTTCTGCGGCCTCCGTGTGTCCGACCACCTCGCCGGATGCAGCATCCACAATGTCGGCCGACGTGAGGGTCATGCGGTCGGCCAAGAACGCTTCGCGGCCCTTTGAGGATTCGATGAAACACACGTCCTGGCTGTCGGGCTTATCCCACGTGCGCAATCCGAGGCGCTCCGCTTCCGCCCGGACCTCGGCCTTGGTGAGATGCCCGATAGGCAAGACGAGAGCGGCCAACTGCTCTTCATTCAGGTACCCGAGAACGTAACTTTGGTCCTTCGCCTCGTCCGCCCCGCGCACGAGCACGTGGCGTCCGTCCTTCACTCGCACGCGAGCGTGGTGACCCGTCGCGACCGCGTCGAAACCGAGGCGCCGCGCCCGATCGAACAGAACGTCAAACTTGATGTGTCGATTGCACTCGATGCAGGGGTTCGGCGTGCGACCGGCCACGTGATCGGCCACAAAGGGATCGACGACGAAGCGGTTGAATTCCTCGGTGTAGTTGAACACGTGATGGTCCACACCGAGAACTTGCGCGACGCGACGCGCGTCGTCCACGTCCGACACCGAGCAACACCCGGTATCGCTCTCGCCACCCCACAATTTGAGGGTCGCGCCGACCACATCGTGCCCCTGCTCGACGAGCAGTGCCGCCGCTACCGAGGAGTCGACGCCCCCACTCATTGCTACGAGGATTTTCACGATCGCAGTCTGCCAGTCGCGGTCAAGATGTCGAACGCAACCGTGACACGGCGCGTTCCACGGCGGCCACCACGTAGTCGACGTCGTCCGCGGTCGTCTCGGCACCCATGGTGAAACGAATGGCCCCACGCGCGCGATCGGGGCTCATACCCATCGCCGCCAACACGTGGGACGCCACCGCTGCGCCACTCGAGCACGAGGACGCCGCCGACGCGCAGATGCCGTCTTGGTCCAGGAGGAAGAGCACTTCGTCGCTCACGACGCCGCCGATGGTGACGTGGACGTGGCCCGGCAAGCGCGCGGCGTGGGGGGCGGTGATCTCCACATCGGAAAGAGCCGTCAGCGCTGCCACCATGCGCGAGCGCAGTTGCGTCACGTGGCGCACTGCCTCGTCACGTTCGGCCGCGGCGAGTCGCACCGCCGCCGCGAGACCCACCACAGCCGCGACGTCGACGGTGCCTCCGCGGATGCCCTGTTCTTGCCCGCCGCCCAAGACCATGGGCGTCAACGCAATCTTCTGGCGTTGCACCAACACGCCCGCGTTCACCGGGCCCCCGAGTTTGTGCGCACAGAGAGAGATGAGGTCCATGTCGGCGGTCGCCACGGACAGATCCAGCCACGGCGCCGCCGCGACCGCGTCGGTGTGCAGGACCGCGTGAGGTGCGTGCGTGCGCACCACCCGCGCGAGGGCGTCGAGGGGTTGGAGAACTCCCGTTTCATTGTTCGCGGTCATCACCGAGACCACCGAGGTCGTGGCGTCAAGACACGCCGCGAGTTGATCGAGATCAACCACACCGTCGTGGTCAACGCCCACGAACGAGACACGGCACTGCGGCACATCTCGCGCGAGGCGCTCGGCATTTTCGAGCACCGCGTGGTGCTCCACCGCGCTCACGACAAGACCTTGCGGCGCGGCGCGGCGCTGATAGGCAACGCCACCGAGCGCCAGCGCGCACGACTCCGTTCCCCCGCCCGTAAAGATGACACCACGCGCCGGCGCGCCCACGAAGGCCGCTATGTCGTCGCGGGCTTCTTCGACCGCGCGACGCGCCGCCCGCGCGGCCCGGTGGGTCCCGGAGGGATTTCCGACAATGCCGTGCTGGAACGGCGCCATCGCGTCGGCGACCTCATCGCGACGTGGCGCCGACGCGGCGTGATCGAAGTAGTAGATACTCACGCGACGAAAAACGCCTTCGTGTTCACAAACTCCCGAATCCCGACCTGCGACAGTTCCCGACCGTACCCGGAGTTCTTGACGCCGCCGAAGGGCAGCTCGGGCGTCGACGCGACGACCGCATTGGCGAACACCATGCCCGCCTCAATGCCCTCAATGGCGCGCTCGATCTCTTCCGGATCGGTCGCCCAAATGGACCCACCCAGTCCCCACGGCGTCGCGTTGGCAACACGCAGGGCCTCGTCGAGGTCGGCCACGACCTGAACCACCGCCACGGGACCGAAGAGCTCTTCGCACCCGGCCCGCGAGGCCGGCGCGACCTGCGAGAGAACGGTCGGCGGGTAGAAGAACCCGGGGCCCTCCACAGGAGCACCACCGGTGTGCACGACGGCTCCCTTGGCGACGGCATCACGCACCTGCGCGTCGAGGAGGTCGCGCTGCGTGGCGGAGACCAGAGGACCGACGACGGTGGCCGGTTCCATCGGGTCGCCGACGACCACGTCCGACATCGCGCGAGAGAAGCGGTCGAGGAACTCCTCGGCACGACTCGCGACGACGAGGAACCGCTTGGAGGCGATGCAACTCTGTCCGTTGTTTTGCACGCGTGCGGTGACAGCGAGGGGAATGGTGTGATCGAGGTCCGCCGAGGCCGCGACGATGAAAGCATCAGAGCCGCCCAACTCCATGACACTCTTTTTCAGGTGACGACCCGCCAATTCCGCGACCGAACGGCCCGCGCGCTCGGATCCGGTCAACGTGACCGCTGCGACACGGTCGTCGGCGATGATGTCGGCCACCACGTCAATTTCGGCGTACAGATTCGTGAAGACGCCCTCCGGAAAACCCGCGCGACGGAACAGATTCTCCAAGAAGGCTGCCGTCCCCGGCACATTCGGCGCGTGCTTCAAGAGTCCCACGTTGCCGGCCATCAACGACGGGGCCGCAAATCGCACCGCCTGCCACAGCGGGAAATTCCAGGGCATGATCGCGAGCACCGCGCCCAGGGGCTCGTAGCGAATGCCCGAGCGCGTGGCGGACGTCGCGACGGGTTCGGTCGCAAGAAGTTCCGCGGCGTGCTCGGCGTAGTACCGCATGGTCATCGCGCACTTGGCCACCTCGCCCTTGGCCGCGGCGAAGGTCTTGCCCATTTCACTCGTCAGCAACTGCGCCACCACGGGCACCTCACCCTCGAGGAGTTCGGCCGCGCGCGTCATCAACACGGCTCGCTCGTCGAAACTGGTCTGACGCCACTCCGCGAAGGCACTGTGGGCGGTCGCGAGGGCGGCATTCACCTGATCTCGGGTGTGGGCCGGATAGGTCGCGATGGTTTCGCCAGTGGTGGGATTGACGGCTACAAAGGGCATGGGCCCATTCTGACAGAGCCCTACGCGGTCACGACGGGCGCGCCCATGACGTCAAAGGCCCGCCGGCGGAGCAGCAGCGCCCCTACGCCCACCATGCCCACGACACCACTGATGGTCGTCACCACCGGCAACGTCGTCACCGTGTGGGCGAGCACGCCCTGAATCGCACACCCGAGGGGGTACCCCACCGACAGGGCCAACGTGTAGAGAGACAGCACACGCGAACGTTCGCCTCGAGGAGCGTGCAACTGCACGGTGGCGTTCAACCCGTTCAGGGTTCCCATGTACGCAGCCCCCGAGAGAACCATCATTGCGATGGCCCACCCGATGGACGGTGCGAGGCCGTAGCCGACGATGCTGATGGTCAACAACACCAACGTGCCGCGCAGGACTGTCGCGCGCGAGGTGCGACGAGCGAGAGTGGGCACCGCGAAAGCCGCGAGGACCGCCCCGACGCCCTGGGCGGTGACCAACCATGAGGTTCCGGTCTTGCCGGCGTTGAACACACCGATGGCCATCGCCGGAATGAACTGAATGAACGGAGCAATCACCACCGCCACGAGAGCCACGCCGATGATGGCGGTGCGACAGGCCGCATTGCCGACCGCCGCACGCGCACCTTCACGAATGTCACCCACGAGTCGAAACGGCGTGGTCTTCGGTGGACGCGGAGTGGTGCGCACGAAGGCGAAGGCGACCATCACCACGACGAAGCTCACCGCGTTCGCGACAAAACACAGC
>CAIQPR010000065.1 GCA_903873775.1 uncultured Actinomycetes bacterium | reverse complement strand
GTACTGGTAGTACTTGATCCAGTTGACCTTCATCGAGGCCGACGAGCCGTTCGGAGCCACCGGCGACGAGACACCACCAACAGCGTCGTTCAGAATGATGAAGAACGGCGCGTTGAACGGCCAGTCACCACCGACGGACGAGATGGAGGTGCCGGGACCGTAGGTCACGCTCTGCGTGCCGACCGTCTGGGTGACATCCTTCGTCGTGGGGTTGTAGGTCTCCATCGCCCAGGCCTTGCCGTCGAGGATGTAGACGATCGAGTTCGGCGTCCAGAGCACGCCGTAGGTGTGCCATCCGCTCGTCATCGACGCCTTGGTCAACGGAGCAACCTGCGTCAGACCCGTGCCCTCGCCCCAGTCGGTGCTGGAACCCGGGATGTTGGAGTGAATCGTCGCCTGGTCCTGCGAGTCATTCTGCAGACCTTCGGCGATGTCGAGCTCACCACAGTACGGCCAGCCAGTGTTGGGCTGGTTGGAGTTGTACTCCTGGCCCATCATCCAGAAGGCCGGCCAGTTGAAGGAGCCGGCGGGCATCCAAATACGCGCTTCGAGCTGACCGTACTGGAAGTTCACCTTGTTCTCGGTCCAAATACGCGCACTGGTCCAGGTCTGGCCCATCGGCTGTGAGGTCGCCTCACAGCCAGGAGACCCCGTGGCGATGCACTTCGCGGTGATGGCGAGGTCGCCCTGTCCGTCGAGACCCAAGTTCGCCGGGGATGTCGTGTTGTTCTCGATCTCACCCGTTCCGTAGGTGCCGGCACCAGTAACAGCCGTCCAGTACAGCGGGTTGATCCCGGTACCAGCCGCACCCGCGAAGGATTCGGACCAGATCAGCGGTCCGCCCGGGGTGGTGTCGAAGTTGCCCGCGGGCAACTGCGGAGGGGTCGGCAACTTCACGCCAGCGTTCCACTCAAGCTTGTAGACCTTGCCCACCTTGACCTTGACGCAGGTGTACTTGTACCCCGCGTAGGTGGTGGTAATGCCGGCAACAGGGCACGGCTTTCCGGTGAAGGGATTCGCCGCAGCGGCGATGCCCCCCGTGGACACGACAAACCCCAATGACGTCGCTGCCATAACGCCAGCGGCCAAAAATTTCGATGTTTTCTTCACGAAGGAGACCATACACCTGCCCTAAGAAGGTCGCAAGGCAGCCCTAAGAAAACTCGCAACTTTTTGTGACGTCTTTAGGTAGGAATTGAGAACATGAAAATATGCTCTTCTTTCATACTTTCGCGACGTCAACTAATCGACGTCAAGTCGACGAGGCGCTCGATTCTCCGCTTAACAGTTTGCGCCGAGTTGGCCGTACTTCACACCGTCGGGGCACGTCGCTCCCTGGAACGTTGCGGATCCCTGACCTTGGACGCTCAGCAGTCGAGCGCCGGACAGGTTCGCGTTCGTGAAGTTGGCACCGGAGAAATTGGCGCCCGACATGTCGGCATTCGAAAGGTTGGCGCCGGTCAGATCGGCGTTCGTGAGATTGGTCTGACCGAGTGACGCACTCGCCAGATCCGCGCCCTGAAGGTTCGCGCCGGTGAAGTCGCTGCCCACCAAGTTGGCCGCGGCCATGTAAATGTTCGAGAGGTCGTCACCCGCGAAGCTGTTTCCCGACAGATAGGCCCCGCCAATTTCGGCGCTCGGACCTACGAAGTACTCAACCTGCTGTCCTTCGTACGGACCACTCAACACTTCCCAATTGGTGGGAAGACTCGCGGGCGTGCCGATTTCGTACGCGGAAACCACACCGGTGAGTGTGGCACCCGCGAACAGCGCGCCACTGATCGTCGCCGAGGAGAGCGAGGCGTCAGTGAGATTGGCGCCCTTGAAATCTGCGTCCGTCAGATCGGCACCGTAGAAGTTGGCCGAGGAGAGGTCGGCCGAGGAGAAGTCCCCGTTCGCGAGAGACGCTCCGGCCAAGTTGACGGACGGACCAGCGAGGTAGCCCACACTCTGCACCCACCCCGTCGGGAGTGAGGCGGCAGTACCCTGAAGTGAGCCCGACGTAATACCCGTGAGATTCGCCGAGGACAAGTTGGTGCCGTCGACATTGTCGTTCGTAAGGATCGAATCGCTGAAGTTCGCAGACGAGAGATTTGCGTTGGCCAAGTTCGCCCCGGTGAGATCTTGATTCGACAAGTTTGCGGACGGTCCGAGCAACAATCCGCTGCTGACGCTCCAGTTAGCGGGGAGCGAGGCGGGAGTCCCGACCAGTCGCGAGGAGATCACTGCTCCGAGTGAGGCCCCTTGGAAGATGGCGTTCGACACGTTCGTGCCCACCAAAGTGGCGCCGGTGAGCGTCGCATTGGTCAGCGTCGCGTTCGTCAGAATCGTCGCAGTGAGATTGGCCCCACTCAGCGCGGCGCCCGTCAGATTCGCACCCGTCAGATTGGCGCCGGGTCCGACGAGGAACCCGCCGACCTGCCGCCACGAAGCCGGAAGAGTGGTCGCGCGACCGGTGAGAGAGCCCGTCGTCACGTGCGTCAAGATCGCCGATGTGAAGGAGCTTCCGGAGACATTGGCCCCCGTCAAGGTCACGCCCGTCAGGTTGGCGCGAACGAACATCGCCCCTTGAAGATTGGCGCGAGTGAGGGTCGCACCCGAGAGGTTGATGGCGTCGAAGTTCGATCGACTCAAGTTCGCGGTGGGTCCTACGAGATACCCGTGAACGAGGCGCCAACTCGTGGGCAGCGACGCGGGGACGCCCGTGATCGCGCCTGAACTGACACTCGTCAATATGGTCGTCGCCAGAGGGGCGCCGGCCAGATTCGCACCGGCCAGATTCGCATTCGTGAAGTTGGCACCCGCAAAGTGTCCGGAGACCACCGTCGTCCCGTGGGGGCATGCGTGGGCGACCACGCTGACCGACGTCAGAACAGATCCCGCGCGGCACGCGTGGTAGGTCGCATTAATCGTGGTCGCGCCGGCGACACCGAGCGGAACAGCGGCCGTGGCCGCAACCGACAGAATTGCCACCGCCGTGCGTAGTCGACGAATCATGGTGCCACTCTCTTTCTTGCGGGTCTACAGGCCTAGGACTTGGTGAGGTGGGTCACGACCATCGAGATCGTGTTACCACCCGGGCCCGGGTAGGCGTACTGGTTCTTCGAGGTGACCCATCCGTTGAAACGAACCGTGGAGTAAACGTCCCAGTCCGCGCCGTAGAGGATCGGGGCCACGGGAACGTCGTTGGTCATGATGTTGGCGAGCGTGTTCACATCATTTTGGAACGTCGGTGTTCCAACCTTGGCGCCGGCCAGCTGAATGAGTGCCGATTGCGCGGGCGCACTGACAAAGTCGCCGTAGTCCGTCGAACCACCGGTGCTGTTCGGGTCCTCGAGCCAGTTCTGGAACTGCGCGTAGGGGTTCGAACCACCGGCGCCCCACCGGATGATGGCGTCGAAATTGCGCGTGGCGATGTTCGCGTTCCATTGACCCGTCGACACGCCCTGCGCACTCACGTTGATGTGGTCATTCTTCAGCTCGGATGAAATCAGCTGCATGTCTTCGGTGTAGTCGGAGTACGCGACGGGGTCCTGAATGGAGAATTGACATTCCGTCTTCGCCTTCAGACCAGTGGCCGCGACGGCCGCCGGGCTCGACACGGCGAAGTACTTGTGCGAGTCCAGCGCGAAGCCGTTGGACTCGAGGAACGACGTCACTTGACTCTGCGACCAACCCTTGGCACTGAGATTGTTCTTGAACGAACCCTGGTACGCCGCCTGCAGAGGTGTCATACCGCTAGTGGTGCTAGCCGGCTGCTCGTATCCCGTTTCACCGATGGACGACAGCTGCTGGCGGTCAATCCCCATCGAAATCGCCTTGCGGAAGCTGGGGTCCGCCAGGCAGTCGTCGGACCCGTTAGGAGCCGAAGGACTGAGGTTGAACCACAAGGTGACGGTGGAACCCGCAGGGTAGTAGTAGTGATTGTGCGAAGGGTCCGACTGCACGAATGTGCGCGTGATCTGAGGAATGTCGTTACCGGCCCAGTCCAGTTGGTGGCTCACGAGGGCTTCCGTCGCCGCTTGGTTTGAGGCGTAGTAGGGAATGTTGACGCCTTGCACGTACGGCTTGGGGGTGATGGCCCAGTGAGAGTTGTACGTGTACCGGATCAACTGACCGCTGTAACTGCTCGGAATGTAGGGCCCGCTGCCGATCACGTGGTTGTACGGGATGCTTTGCGTTCCGCTCGTCACCAAGTCCGAGGCGGGAATGCCAGCGTCACCGGCGACCGGGAAGATGAGAACGCTGCCGATGGCCTGCTCGTTCGAGTATTCCGGCGTGGGGTATGTCAACGTCACCGTATTCCCAGACACCGCCGCCGGTCGCGCCAACGTGGGCACGCCAAAGACGTCCAGGGACGCTGTGTTGCTCAGAGCGTTGAATTCATTCGCGACGTCCTGCGCGGTGATTGGCGTGCCATTGCTCCACTTCGCCGCCGGGTTCATCACGAAGGTCACCGACTGTCCAGTCGAGTTGAACGTCTCGCTCTTCGCCAACCACGGCGACCAGGCGTTCGCGGTCAATGAGTTGTACATGATCAGCGGTTCGTAGCTGAGACCATTGGTCGACATCTGGGTGCTCGTCGATTCACTGTCCGCCGGGTTGAAGTTATTGGTGAAGATCTGACCGACATTTGTTTCCTCGGTCAGCACCGTGGCGGAGTTCAAAGTGGCGCCAACGGACGATGACATTCCGACAAAAGCGGTGGCCAGAAGGCCAACGGCGCCCACCACGCGAGCGACATTCTTCGGTCTCATATTTTCTCCACTGTTCTGCGAGCGATGACGCGAAATTGCGCGACCCCCACCGTACAAGAGAGAGTTGCCGCGAGTTGCGTCACGAAGAGAAAGTGAAAGTTGATTATCTCTTTCATTTATTGCTCTTTCGGAGTCTCTGGAGTGTCGTCATCGTGACATCGCGACGTCCGCGACGTGTCACTGCGGTGGAAATGTCACTATCCTGAAAGTGCTTTCAGTCCGGGGGGAATGTGGACAAGAAGTACGCGACAATCTACGACGTAGCCGACCACGCCAAGGTATCCATTGCCACGGTGAGTCGCGTCCTCACGGGTTCGGCACCCGTGCGGACCGACACGCGCGAGCGCGTCGAGGCGGCGATCGAGGAACTGAACTTCGTTCCCAATTCGGTTGCCCGCAGCTTGAGCGGTGGTCGATGTGGCGTCATTGCCCTCGTGTACCCCCTCGACCTGGAGCGAACGGGAACAGATCCCCTTCGCGAAGACAACGCCAGCGTGCTGTACGCCGACGCGATCATCCGGGGCGCCACCTGGCAAGCGGCGCTACACGGATACCTCCTTTTTGCGTGCGCCATTCAGGTCGAGAAGAAGCAAGAAGCCACTGCCGTCACGCGCATCGCCCGTGTGGCCGACGCCATCATCTTGACGGACCGAGCCGTGAGTTCAGTGCGGTCGATGAGAGCGGGTACGCGCGCGCGCACGGTGTTGCTGTCGGCGTCGGCGACCACGAAGTTCGGTGGTGCCATCAACATCGACAACGTCCAAGGCATCAGCGACATCGTGGAACACATGCGCGCGGAGCACAACGTGACCAGATTCGGTTTCGTCGGCGGAATCCCGGACAGCTACGACGCCAAGATTCGCTACGAGGCCTTCACGAAGTCCGTGGCCGAGCACGGTGGCACCGTCGACGAACGCGACGTTCTTTGTGGGTATTTTTCGTTGACGAGGGCCGAAAACGCCATCTATGACCGAATGAAAGATTCGTCGCCTCTCCCCGACGTCTTTGTCTGCGCCAATGACCAAATGGCGGTCGGTGTCACACGTGCGTTGATCCACCACGGCGTACGCGTGCCGGAGGATGTCGCAGTGACGGGGTTTGACGACATGCCGCTCGCGAGCCACGTCCAACCGTCACTCACCACTGTGGCCCAGCCCGCCTTTGACTTGGGTGTTGCCGCGGTGGAGATGGTGATCGGCATCCTCGACGGAACGAGAACGACGGGAACTCGCGAGACGGTGCCGACGCACCTCATCCGACGTGAATCGTGCGGCTGTCACGTCAGCAAGGACACCTCGGTAACGACATGGCCGGCCAGTAGCGTGGCGGGGATGAGTGCCACCGCTGGAGACGACGTCGCACTCTCTCCCACAGAAATGGGTGTGTTGTCATGACGTCGTTACGACGAAAGTTCGTCATCTACCTCATCACTGCGTGGGTGGCCATCACCGTTAACTTCCTCGTGCCCCGGCTGATGCCCGGTAATCCCATCGAGCAGCTCATCGGCAAGCTGCAGGGACAAGTCACCGAACAAGAGATCAACGCGATCAAGGCCCAATTCGGACAAGGCTTGAATCAGCCCATGATCGTGCAGTATTGGCACTATCTCGTCCAGTTGGCGCACGGCAATCTCGGTGAATCGATTTCACTGTCCGAGCCGGTGTCTCAAGCGATTTCGTCGCAAATTTGGTGGACCATCGGACTCATCGGCACCGCGGCGCTCGTGAGTTTCGTGATCGGCACAGCCCTCGGTGTGTATTTCGGTTGGACACGCGGGTCGCGAACGGACGTCGTCATTCCCGTTGCCACGTTCTTCCAGAGCATTCCGTTCTATTTCATGGGAACCGTTCTGGTCATGATCTTCGCGGTCAACTTGAACTGGTTTCCGATTGAAGGCATGTACGACAATTCGCTGACGCCGGGTTTTCATTGGGACTACATCGCGAGCGTGTTGCGATACGCCGAGCTCCCGATCGCGGCGATCACCCTGTGTTCTCTCGCCGGTTGGATGATCGGCATGCGCAACATGATGATCACAACGATGAGCGAAGACTTCGTCCTCATGTCGATCGCCAAGGGTCTACCCAAGCGACGGATCATGTGGCACGCCGCGCGCAATGCGATCATTCCCTCGGT
>CAIQPR010000064.1 GCA_903873775.1 uncultured Actinomycetes bacterium | reverse complement strand
CTACGAAATACACGCCACCTTGCGCGACGAACGACCGTGGGCGGAGAGTTCAGACCAGGTCCACACACTCCACGACATGGGTCTCGTGGTGACCATTGATCGCGAAAGCTTGACGATTACCGACGCCCGCGCCGCCATGGAGCAGTTCCCTCACGAAGAGTGCCGCACGATTGAGCCCGCCTTTCGGCAGTTGGTCGGCTTGTCTGTCGTGCGGGGCTACACCCGAGCGGTGCAGGAACGACTCGGTCGCCAGAGGGGGTGCAGCCACCTGGAATTTCTCGCGCGCGCCATCGGTCCGGCGGCCATTCAAACGATGGCGTCCTCGCGGTCACGTCGCGGTGACGCGGTCGTGACCGAATCGTCGACCTCGGAGCAGGGGAGTTGGCTCGTCAACACCTGCCACTTGTGGGCGCAAGATGGTGTGGGCGCCGCCAAGGTTGCGGCCGGATGGCGCCCCGGGTCCGAGCGGTACCCGACGCCCACGCTGGTCGAGCTGCGACAAAGAGACCGTTAACGCGGCGTCGCGGCGACGAAGTTGGCCAGTACTCCTCCGAGCACCTCACCACGATCCTCCTGGAGGAAGTGTCCTCCGCCTTCAATCGTGAGGTGTGCTTGATCCGCGCAACCCGGAACCTCCGCAATGAATTTCTTGTCGGCGCCGGCGGTGATCGGATCCCCGTCGGAGTAGCACGTCAAAAAGGGCTTCGTCCATGTGCGTAAGGTGCCCCACGCCGCCACTTGGGCCTCGTGAGCGGGGTCCTCGGGGGACGTCGGCACGAGGGTCGGCATGATGCGCGCGGCTTCTTTGTATGACTCGTCAGGAAAGGGAGCGTCGTAGGCGGCGACCACTTCTTCGCTGACCGTCTGCACGCAACCACCGGCCACAATGCGACCGACGGGAAGTTCCGGTGTTGTCTGGGAAAAGTCCTGCCACCAGAGAAAGGCGTCGGAAATCTTCTCTTCCCCCGTGGGAAGTCCACCGTTGCCGATGGCCACGCGCGCGAAGCGATCGGGGTGTTCACCCACCAGGCGAAGGCCGATCAGGCTGCCCCAGTCCTGTCCGAAGAACGTCAGGTCACGGAGGTTGAGGCGGTCAAAGAGTGCTTCGCGCATCCATTCGACCATTCGGGCGTAGGTCACGTCCGTACGGTCGGCGGGCTTGTCCGATCGGCCGAAGCCCACGAGATCGGGTGCGATCACGCGGTGGCCGTGCGCGACGAGGACGGCGATGACGTGGCGATACAAAAAGGACCACGTGGGCTCGCCGTGGAGGAGGAGCACGGTCTCGGCGGCGTCACGGGGACCTTCGTCGATATACGCGACGCGCAGCGGCGCACCCCCCGTGGGATCAGTGACCTCGAGGTACTGAGGTTCGTAACTGAAATCGGGCAGGAGAGTGAATCTCTCTTCGGGAGTGCGAAGTCGTTCCATGAATCCTCCGTGTCGGGTCATGGCAACTTATCCCGAAAACACCGAAGGCCACTCGATCCTCCGCGTCGCGGTGAACCGAGTGGCCCGGCGATTGGCCCCCCTGCCAATACCTGAACCGTAGCGGGGAGACCACGGCGCAATCAATTTCAGTAAGCCCGTTTTGGCCCCTTGTGAGATACTTCACATTCAACAAGGAGGACCAGTGAAGACACGCTTCTTAGGCCAGGGACTCGAAGTGTCCGAGCAAGGTCTCGGTTGCATGGGGATGAGCGAGTTTTATGGGGCCGGCGACGACACGGAATCCATCGCCACTATCCACGAGGCACTCGACAACGGGGTGACGTTCCTCGATACCGCGGACATGTACGGACCCTTCGTGAACGAAGAATTGGTTGGTCGGGCCATCGCGGGTCGCCGCGACGAGGTGGTGCTGGCGACCAAGTTCGGCAATCAGCGCGGCGAGGACGGCAGTTTTCTTGGTGTCAACGGATCGCCTGAGTACGTCATCAGCAGCTGCGAGGCCTCGCTGCGTCGTCTCGGCGTTGAGTACATCGATCTGTACTACCAACACCGCGTGGATCGCACCGTGCCCATCGAGGACACGTGGGGCGCCCTGAAGAGTCTGGTCGAGGCGGGCAAGGTCCGACACTTGGGTATTTCTGAAGCATCTCCGGCAACCCTGGAAAAGGCGCACGCGCTGCACCCCGTCACAGCCATTCAGTCCGAGTACTCGTTGTGGACGCGCGACCCCGAAGACGGCGTCCTTGCGACGTGTCGTCGATTGGGCATTGGGTTCGTTGCCTACAGCCCGCTCGGTCGAGGATTTCTGACGGATAACGCGGACGTACGCACGCCGACGGACGACAAGGACTTTCGTCGGTTCCAGCCACGATTCTCGGGAGAGAACCTCGCGGCCAACGCGCAACTCGCGGACGCCCTCTCCGCTCTGGCCCGCGACAAGGGCGTGACCACGGCCCAGCTCGCACTGGCCTGGGTGTTGGCCCAAGGGTCCGACATTGCGCCGATTCCCGGCACGAAGCGTCGTCGCTGGCTCCGCGAAAACATCGCGGCCTCCGACGTCATGCTGAGCGAGGCCGACCTCGCGGCCCTCGCTGCCGCCGTGCCGCGCGATGCGGTGCGCGGCGATCGGTACTACGCCGCTGGGATGCTGACGCTTAACGGCTAAGAAGACTGAGTCGCCCACCGACGAGCTCGTACACGTCATCACAGAGCGCAATTACGTCGGGGTCGTGCGTCGCCACCACGATTGTGCCGTGGCGGCGGAAAATCTCTTCGAGGAGCGGCCCGCGTTCGTCGGGTCCGAGTCCATTCGTTGGCTCGTCGAGAAGCAGGACGGACGGCTCGTTCAACAGACCGCGCACGACCGAGGCTCGCTGGGCCTCACCCTGCGAGAGATGCTCGAAGCGGTCCGTGGCCGCCACGGACAGGCCGACACGTTGGAGGGGTCCCACCGGGTCGTCGGCGGCCAGTCGGCCCATGCGCATGACGTCGTCCACTACGCCATCGAGGAGGCGGGGCAGTGCGCCAACGAAACTCACGTGGGCCCGCCACGCGGACTCGGAGATCGACATCACATCGTGACCACCGATCGTGATGACGTCGCGGGGAAGGTCGTCCAGACGGGCGAGTAACCGGAGGAGAGTGGTCTTGCCGGAACCCGACGGGCCCGTCAGCGCGACGCGACGACCGGCGGGGATGGTCAAGGTCACGCGCTGGAGCAGTGTCTGTTCGCCCACAGTCCACGTCAGGCTTTCCACGTCGAGCAACGTCGAATCGGGAAAGTTCTCCGTCCCCGTGCGCGTCTCGTAGTGGAGTGCGTCCAGCCGTTCACTGGCGGCCGTGACGCCGACCGCGACCAACAGCGACGACCTCGTCGTCGCCAGCAAGTCCACGGTGGCGATCGCGACGAGCGCCACAATCACGGCGGGACGACCGACCATGACAATGGAGTGGTTGGCGTAGCCTTCGACGACGAACAGCGTGATGACGGGGCCGACGCACGCCATCAGATTGACCCACCGGCGCGAGCGACGACTGCGCCGTTCCGTGTTCGCCACCGCGGCGTTCTGGCGTTCCAATCGCCGCCGCACCTCCGTGCCGAGGTGGAGAAGTTCGAACTCTTGCGCGACGTGCTGCAGTTCCAGGCGGGCCGTGGCCCGCCGGCTGCGCGCGATGCGCAACTGTCGTTCGTGCGCGACCAGGGAGGAAAACTGCGTCGTGAGTGCGGCGACGCACACGCATTGTGACACCAACAAGGCGAGTGCGGCGGCGTGCGCGTCGAGAGTCGTGGTGTGCAGGCTCGCGACAACCAGGTCACCACCAAGTAGCGCCAGAGCGATGGACACGAACGGAATGATCGACCGCAACCACAAGTCCTGCAAAATGTCGGTGTCCGCCAAGGCCCTTTCGAGGAGGTCACCTGTGGCCGTGGTCGAGATCCGGGACCAGGGCCAGGTGCCAATCGTTGTGGTGAGCCACCGTCGCCACGTCACGACGCTGGCCAATCCCAATTCGTGTGAACTCATGCGCTCGACGAAGCGCAGAGGCGAGCGCATGAACGCGAGAATCTCCACCACAATGAGGAGAGCGGCCACTGCCGCCCACCCGGGTTGGGTGGCGGCCTCCACCAGGAGATAGGGGGCCCCGATGAACAACACCAGTGTTGCCGCCGTCGCGCAGGTGCCCGCGAGGAGAGCGCTCAGCACGTCGCGTAGAGGGGGTCGAGCACGACGCAGCCATCTCGCGAGGTCGTGCCACGGCCGTGTCATGAGCGCACCATGGTGAACGTCTGATCGGGAGCGGTGAGAAGAACGACGTCGTGGCCGGCCTCGACCACCGTGATGTCGGGTCGTTGCGCGATCAATCGGCGCAGCTGTTCGCGGGTCTCGGGGTCAACGAACTCCGCGATGTCGTCGAGAACGAGGAGGTCGGCGTCGTGGAGTACCGCACGGGCGAGGGCGAGGCGAACGCGTTCGCCCGTGGAGAGAGCGCGCCCGTCCTCGCCGATCTGTCGATCGAGATCGGTAAACGAGGGCGAGGAAAGACCGACCGACCGCAGGGCCGAAATGAGAGCGGTATCGGTCTTGGCGGAACCGAGGGCGAGGTTGTCGCGTAGAGACCCCTCGAGGAAGTGATTGTCCGCCCGCACGACGCCGACACGAAAAGCATTTCGGCGCACGGTGCCGGCCACCGGTGCTCGCAGACCAAGGGCCGTGTCGAGAAGAGTGGTCTTGCCGACACCCGACGGGCCCGTGATGAGAACACGCTCACCTTTCATTACCTTCAGCGACACGCTCGGACCCGCCGCGTCGGTGACCACACTCTGGAGATCAAGCGTCTCGCGTCCGCTCACGGGGGGAACGGGAAGGTGCCACGACATCAACGTGTCACGGGCACGGGACGCGTCCTCTCGCCGATGAAATTCCACGGCGTAGCGTCGCACGAGCACGAACATCTCGGCAGTCATGAGGACCGCCACCAGTGACGGCCAAAGGGTCGCGTGGGCGTGCAAGAGTCGCAGTCCGACGACCATGGCCACCAGTCCAACACTGACACCCGCGAGGAATTCGGTGACGAGGGATGACCGAATAGTGACGCGCACGGCGGTCATGACGGCACGATTTTCTGACGAAGAGGCCGCGGCGATTTGCTCGGCCCCGAAGTCCACGGCCCCGAGCGCGCGAAGATCGGTGATGGCGCGCAGGACGTTGAGCTGACGGCCCACCAAGACACCGCGCCGCCGGTGAAAGTCCTCCGCGAAGGCTTCCGACTGACGCCCGACGCGGATGTAGATCGGCACAGAGATCCCGAGGAGGCCCACCACGAGAAGGGCCGGCAGCCAGCCCCCGGTGACCATGATGAGGGGGAGCGCCACCATCGACGCCATCGCACCGCCGCGCAGAAAGGCGAGCTGTGCACCCCCGGCGAGTGCGTCAATGGCGGCGTCGAGTTGATGGAGTTCTTGCGGTGTTGAGAATCCCAGTTGGGTCGCGCTCGCGTTGTGCCACGACGTTCGCGTTCTCTCCTCGGTCACCGTCACGCCGTGACGAAACGCCAGTTCGGGAAAGACGCGCACGCAGAGACTGACGAGGAGGAGCACGAGCGCGCGCCCCCCTTCGTTGTGAGCGAGGGCCG
>CAIQPR010000063.1 GCA_903873775.1 uncultured Actinomycetes bacterium | reverse complement strand
CGTGCACGACTGCTGCACTGGTCTGCACGATTCACGGACTCACCAACGGCACGTCGTACACCTTCAATGTCGTTGCGAAGAACGTGATTGGATCTTCGACGGCGGCGACCGCCGGCGCGAAGCCGCAGTCGACGATCATCTTCGTCTACCCCTTCGCCTACCTGCAGTCGACCTTGACCTCAGGGTTGCAGTCCCAGGTCGCGGGAATCCTCCACGCGGTCCAGGCGGGTAACTACTCGCACGTGACGGTTAACGGCTACACCAACCCGGGAACCAACACTGTGGGACAGAACGCTTTGGGTCTGGCCCGTGCCACGAAGGTTGCCAACTACCTGAAGAGTCTGTTGGCGTCGGCGCACATCTCGGGCGTCCACATCACCGTTGCTTCGCAGGGTGGCACGAACCTCTACGGTCCGGTCGGCACCGCCAACCGCCTCGTGGTGGCTCAGATTTCCTAGTTGTAAAGAACTGGCCGGCGGATACGTCGGCTGACAAAACCGGGCGTGCTGTGCACGCCCGGTTTTGTTGTTTTGGGACAACTCCTAGTTTGTGTAGATGCCCTTCGAAGATCATGTCTTTCCGCAGGTCATCCCCACGCCGGCATATGTTGCGCCCGGCTCACCGGCGCCATGGCACCAACTCGAGGATGCGCGTCGCAGGGGACTCTCGCGCGATGTAGTGGCACGCCGTCTACGGTTCGCCGGCTACGACTTCGACGTCCAGTCGTATCCACCCGTGCCGGCCGAGCTCAAGGGCGTTGTCGCCGACGCGGAGGAGAGCGCGATCACTCGGAGATCGGCGGTCCTCGTTCCCTTGTTCGAAGAAGACGGTGAGACGAGAGTCATTCTCACGAGGCGTTCGCTCGACCTTTCGCACCATCGCGGTGAAGTCGCGCTTCCTGGTGGTCGTTGCGATCCCGGTGAGTCGTTTGAGGACGCCGCGCTCAGGGAGACGCACGAGGAAATTGGTGTTGCCCCCAGTGAGGTCACCATCACCGGTTGGCTGTCGCCCATTGTGACTTTTGCGTCGGGTTCGGCGATCCAGCCCATCGTTGGGTGGCTCGATCAGCGACCGCAAGTCACTCCTAACGCGGGTGAGGTCGACCGCATTTTCGACGTGTCACTCGCGGATTTGGTGGCCGACGGCAACTTTCTCGAACAGCGGTGGCGGCGCGACACGCCGCGACCCGGGGCGGGAGCAGACGGTTCGTTTCCCATCTTCTTCTACCGGGTACCGGGTGAGGTGGTCTGGGGAGCAACAGGTCGGATCTTGACGGAGCTGTGCGCAGTGGCCGTTGGGGCACCGTGGCCCGGAGAGCGATGGGCCAACGCCTAGGTTCCTCGGGTAGATTGTCGTCATCGTCGGGGCGGGACGGTGGCAAATCTTCTAGGCAGCGGAGGAACAGTGGCGGAGATCGAAATCGGCATTTATAAGTCGGCTCGTCAGGCGTATGGCTTTGACGACATTGCGATTGTGCCGTCGCGCCGCACGCGGGACCCCGAGGACGTTGACATCTCATGGCAGATGGACGCCTTCAAGTTTGAACTCCCGCTGCTCGCTTCCGCCATGGACGGCGTCGTCTCGCCGGCCACGGCCATTGAACTAGGCCGCCTCGGTGGTGCGGGCGTCCTGAACCTCGAAGGTCTGTGGACGCGCTACGACGACCCCATGCCGCTCTTCGACGAGATCCGTGAGCTCGACAACGACAAGGCCACTGCGCGGATGCAGCAGATGTATCTCGAGCCGATCAAGTTGGAGCTCGTCACGCAGCGCATCAAGGAGATGAAGGCCGCGGGCATCATTACCGCGGCATCGGTCACCCCGCAGAGGACGGACTGGATGGCGAAGGCCATCGCCGACGCCGAATTGGACATTCTCGTGATCCAGGGCACCGTCGTGTCCGCAGAGCACGTGTCGAAGACGGTGGAGCCTTTGAACTTGAAGAAGTTCATTCGCGAGTTCGACATCCCGACGATCGTGGGTGGTTGTGCGTCGTACCAAGCGGCGCTCCACCTCATGCGCACGGGCGCCGTCGGTGTTCTCGTGGGCGTCGGCCCCGGTAATGCCTGCACCACGCGAGGGGTTCTCGGCATTGGTGTGCCGCAGGCCACCGCGATCGCCGACGTGGCGGGCGCACGTATGCGTCACCTCGACGAAACGGGTGTCTACGTGCACGTCATCGCCGACGGAGGCATGTCCAAGGGTGGCGACATCGCCAAGGCCATCGCCTGCGGCGCTGACGCCGTGATGATTGGTTCACCGCTGTCCAGTGCCTTTGAGGCGCCGGCTCGTGGGTACCACTGGGGCATGGCGACGTTCCACCCCACGTTGCCCCGTGGCGCACGCGTGCGCACGGAGGTGCGTGGTTCGCTCCAGGAGATCCTGCTCGGACCGGCGCACGAGAATGACGGGCGCATGAATCTCTTCGGTGCCCTGCGCACGTCGATGGCCACTTGCGGGTACGAGACGCTCAAGGAATTCCAGAAGGCCGAGATCATGTTGGCGCCGTCGCTGCAGACCGAAGGCAAGCAGTTGCAGCGCGCCCAGGGTGTGGGCATGGGGCATTGACGTCCCCGGTCTTTGTCGTTGACTTCGGCGCGCAGTACGCGCAGCTGATTGCGCGGCGCGTTCGCGAGGCGCACATCTATTCGGAAATCGTGCCGAACACCGTTTCGGCCGACGAGGTGGCGCGTCGAGCGCCGGCCGCTCTGATCCTGTCGGGTGGACCAAAGTCCGTCTACGAGAATCCTGCGCCGTTGCTCGACCCCGCGATCTACGACCTCGGTATTCCGATTCTGGGTATTTGCTACGGCGCACAGTTGATGGCCCTCCAATTGGGCGGCGACGTCGCCCGCACGGGTGCCGGCGAGTACGGACGCACGACGCTGACGCGTAGCGGCGCATCGCGACTGATCGATGAGTGGCCGGGCACCGATGACGTGTGGATGAGCCACGGTGACGCTATCGCCCGGGCCCCGGAGGGTTTTGTGGTGACCGCGAGTTCGCCCGAAGCGCCCGTGGCCGTGATGGAGGACGCGCAGCGGTGCTTCTACGCCGTGCAGTTCCACCCCGAGGTTGCGCACACGACCCGGGGACAAGACCTCCTACGTACGTTCTTGCACGACCTCGCGGACTTGCCGACGACCTGGACGAATTCGTCGATCATCGAGGATCAAGTCGCCGCCATTCGCGCCCAAGTGGGTTCGGAGAAAGTCCTGTGCGCTCTCTCTGGCGGCGTGGACTCCGCCGTCGCCGCCGCGCTCGTGACCAAGGCGGTGGGATCGCAACTGACGTGTGTGTTTGTGGACACTGGCCTCATGCGTATGAACGAAGGCGAACAAATCGAGACCACGTTCACCCGCCAGTTCGGTGTGGAGCTCATCCACGTGAAAGCTCAGGACCGATTCTTCGATGCCTTGGCGGGCGTGACCGATCCCGAACGCAAGCGCAAGATCATTGGCGAGCTTTTCATTCGAGAATTCGAAACGGTGGCGCGTGATCTCGGCGCCGGTGGCGACGGACCTCGCTTCTTGGTGCAGGGAACGCTGTACCCGGACGTGATCGAGTCGGGCTCAGGCCACGCAGCGAACATCAAGAGCCACCACAACGTGGGTGGACTTCCCGAGGATCTCTCCTTTGATTTGGTCGAGCCGTTGCGGAATCTCTTCAAAGATGAAGTGCGCCACGTGGGCGAAGAGCTCGGTCTCCCGCCGGAGATTGTGTGGCGCCAGCCCTTCCCCGGACCTGGACTCGCCGTGCGCATCGTGGGTGAAGTGACGCGCGAACGTGCAGAGATTCTTCGTAATGCCGACCATGTGGTGGTGGACGAAATCAAGAAGGCCGGGCTCTACCGCGAGCTGTGGCAGTCTTTCGCGGTGCTGCCTGCCGTGCGCACCGTGGGCGTCATGGGCGACGGTCGTACGTACGCCTACCCGATCGTCATCCGTGCGGTGACCAGTGACGACGCGATGACCGCGGACTGGGCACGCCTGCCCTACGACGTGATTGAGAGCATCGCGAATCGACTGATTCGCGAGGTCGAGGGTGTGAATCGAGTGGCCCTCGACGTGACGAGTAAGCCGCCCGGCACCATTGAGTGGGAGTGACGCCGGCTCGTTTTGACGACGAGGCGCTCTGGGGACTGGAACCGGTGACGCCGCGTGAGCGGGCGGACGCGTCATGGCTGCTCGAGGGTCTGACGCAACCCCAGCGTGATGCGGTAACGCACCGCGGCGGGCCCCTTCTTATTGTGGCCGGAGCTGGCTCGGGGAAGACGCGAGTACTGACGCGACGTATTGCGCACCTCCTCGCGACGGGTGACGCGAAGCCCTGGGAAATTCTGGCCATTACCTTCACGAATAAGGCCGCCGACGAAATGCGTCGCCGCGTGCACGAACTGCTCGGCGAGAACGCCGATCGCATGTGGCTGGCGACATTTCACTCCGCCTGCCTGCGCATGTTGCGCGCTCACGCCGACATCCTCGGGTACGAACGAGGGTTCACCATCTACGACGCCGGTGAAGCAGAGACGCAGGTCGAGCGCATCATGAAGGAAATGGGTCTCGACACTAAAAGACTCCCGCCACGTGGGGTGTACGCGTCGATTTCCGCGGCGAAGAACGAGATGCTGTCGCCGACGGGGTATCTCAATAACGGACACGGTCTGTCGGATCCTCATCGCGCTCGCGTCGCGGATATCTATCGCACCTACGCCGCTCGACTGCAAGCCGCAAACGCCATGGACTTTGATGACCTCCTCGTCAACGCGGTGCGCATGCTGCGCGCTGACGCGGGTCTCCTCGCGCAGTACCAAGAGCGCTTTCAACACATCCTCGTGGACGAGTTTCAAGACACCAACCAAGTGCAGAACGAACTCGTAACCATGCTCGCGAGCGGTCATCGTCGCATCTGCGTCGTGGGCGATTCTGATCAGTCGATCTATCGCTTCCGCGCGGCCGACGTGCGCAACATCCTGCAATTCGCAGAACGGTTCCCTGACGCGACGACCATTCTGCTGGAACAGAATTTCCGGTCGACGCAAACCATTCTCGACGCCGCCAACGCGGTGATTGAGAAGAATTCCAGTCGTCACCCGAAGAAGCTCTTCACCGAAGGTGACGAAGGTCACAAGATTCGCCGCTATCGCGCGGGCGACGAATACGACGAAGCGCGTTGGGTGGCCGGCGAACTTCGTCGCCTGCGACACGATTATCACCTCGACTGGGGCGACATGGCGGTGTTCTACCGCACCAATGCGGCGAGCCGAGTGCTCGAGGAAGAAATGCTGCGGGCGAATGTGCCGTACCGGGTGATCTCGGGCCAGCGGTTCTACGACCGCCGAGAAATCAAGAACGCACTCGCGTACGCCCGGTTGATTGTGAACCCCCGCGATGAAGCCTCCGCCCGACGCGTCATCAACGAACCCAAACGAGGCATCGGAGACGTCGCGCAAACGAAACTTGGGGTGTACGCGGCAGATCACGGAATGTCATTCGCCGAGGCTGTGACGCACGCGGCCGAGGCGGGACTCACGGGAAAGGCGCTGAAAGGTGCGCAGGACTTCGCCACCATTCTCGACCAACTGCGCGCCCTCGCCAACGACTTGCCCCCCGGTCAACTGATCGAGGCGATCGTGGCCGAGACGGGCATGGGCGCAGAATTGCACGAGGACAACAGTGACGAAGCGAGAGGGCGCCTCGAAAACCTTGGCGAACTCTCGTCCGCCGCGGCACAGTACGACACGCTGCTCGAATTCACCGAGCGCATGGCTCTCGTGAGCGAGAGCGACCAACTCGACGGGGGGAGTGGATCGGTATCACTTATGACGCTCCACGTCGCCAAGGGCCTCGAGTTTCCGGCTGTCGTCATCACCGGACTCGAAGAAGGAAACTTCCCCCACAGTCGAGCTCTCGTTGATCCGGACGAACTCGAAGAAGAGCGGCGTCTCTGTTACGTCGGGATCACGCGCGCCATGCAACATCTCGCGGTCACTCACGCGTGGAGTCGCACGCGCTGGGGCAACGTGCAGGATTCCTTTGAGAGCAGGTTCCTAAAGGAGATCCCCGCCGAGCTCTACGACGACGTGGCGTCCGCTCCGCCGATGCGCCGGTCGACCTTTCGTGACGACGAAGATGGTTTCATCGGCCGACGCACCGAATTCACCGAAGGACGAGCCTTCGGCAGCGGCGTGGCGCCGCCCGCCCGTTCCACTGGTGCCGAGTTGTTGGGGCTACGCGTCGGTGACCGTGTCATCCACGATCGCTACGCCGGTGGCGTGGTGCTCGCGGTGTCCGGAGATGGACCCCGTGCGCGCGCGACGGTGCGCTTCGATCAACACGGCGACAAACAGCTTGTTCTCTCGCTGACGCCACTGCGTCGCGCGTAATTACTGCAGCGAGGTAGACGTACTCACCAGCGACGTGGTGGGCGCGGTGATCGTAAAGCTCTTGCCGTAGTCCGAGAACGTCGCCGTGATAGTGGCCTTTTCACCACTGAAAGACGTGCTGGCCTTGACGCCAAGTGGCAAGTACGGCTTCGACAACGAGAGGTACAACGTGTCGCTGCCAGTGGTGCCCTGGTTGGTCTGCGCGTTCAGTGAGCCCTTGATGGCGTAGGCGTCCTTACCGTTGAACTTCTTGATCCCCTCTACGGTGAAGGGGCCCACCGGCATGACTTGTCCCACCAGACTCGGAAGGACCACGCCGGAGTGAATGCTCTGATAGTTGGGGTCCGACGCCGGGACCAGAATCCACTGGTTCGCGTACATTCCCTGGTTGGTGCCCGAGCCGAACGTGTTGGAGAGCCAACCATTGTCGCCGTACACGTAGGTCTTGCCACCGACGACCTTCACCTGACCATTGCCGGTAATCCCGGTGACCACTTGCTCGCCCGCGGTCAGTGTCGTGCGATTGATCACGCTCGCGGTAATGGTGCCGACCTTTTCGTCATTCTTCACCTGCATCGATTGTTGCGCCAAAATCGCCGCGGACGCGGCGGCGACGAGAGCCGAACCCGACGATCCACTGAGGCCGTTTGGGACGCTCGGCGTCGATGTTGACGATCCGCACGCCGCGAGGCCGAGACTTGAGCCAACAACTGCGCAGATAACAACGAGTCGACGATGCATGGGTCCTCCTGAGGTATCTCGTTGAGTCTAGAAAACACCAGGTCGGCGACAGGGATGACCACTAATGTGCAATAAATACACGGCGCACGCGGATCTTACGATCGTCTTAGGGTTCGCGCGTGATGATGGTCCCGCGGCTGGCAGAATAGATACCCATGGCGCAGACTCCGACGAAAATTCGCCGATCCGTCACGCCCGAACAACCTCCCGCGACGCGACGCCGTCCCACCAAGTTGCAATTCTGGCGCCGTCGTCTCATCCTCGCTTTGCTCGCGGTCACACTGGTGCTGTTCAGCTACTGGGGCGTCACGTTGGTCATGTACCTCCGCAACCCCACCTACGGCGTCACGATGTCGGCGCGCGCCGCCGAGTGGGGACGCGACCACGGTTTCGGACTTCTGGTCACGTGGGCCGAGCAGATTAATTACGACCTGAACCCACCGAAAGTGGGAGGTCGACCACCGTCGTCGGCGTTCGGTGGGGGAGGCGCGACGCACACGCACCTTGACGCACCCCCTCGCGTGATCTCCCCGGCGGGGGCCTGGTTGCCGGGTGAAGGCGTGTGGCATCCCGTGGGTCGCGAGGCCGCCGGTCATGTGCCGGCCATGTACAACGCCTTCGTGCGCGAGGACACGGTCCACACGTCGTACATTGCGGGTCTCGTGTGGATGGATCCCACACTGCTGTCAACCACGTTGTACTCGGGTCAGTACATTCCGGGTCCCGGCACGTATTCGCACTCCGCGCCCATCACGCCATTGGCGTCACGAACCCTCGCCGCCGCATTCAATGCCGGATTCCGCATGCAAGATGCGCGTGGTGGCTATTACACCGACGGGCGCATGATCATCCCGTTGCGCAAGGGAGCGGCCTCGCTGGTCACCTACAAGAACGGTGACGCCACGGTAGGTGCGTGGGGATACGGTCTCACCATGTCGCCGGCTATCTCGTCGGTGCGCCAGAACCTGGACTTGATTGTGGACGACAGTAAGGCCAATCCGAGCTTGTCCGAAAATGACAACTACCAGTGGGGCGCAACGCTCGGGGGCGGGGCCTACGTCTGGCGTAGCGCTCTCGGGGTCACCAAGACCGGCGCGCTCATCTACGCCGCGGGTCCCACCTTGTCTATTACGTCATTGGCCCAGATCATGCTGGACGCCGGGTGCGTGCGCGCGATGGAACTCGACATCAATCCCGACTGGGTGCAGTATTCGATCTATCACGGACCTAGTGGTGCCGTCGTGAGCGGTGCCAACGGCACCCGCCTGCTCTCAGACATGCTCGGCGGTCCGTCGCGGTATTTCGAGTCCTGGTGGAGTCGCGACTTTGTGACCGTCTCGCTGCGCCCGTCGGCGCTCGTGGCGACGGGCAAGAAGTAGATCTTCGTTAGTTGTCGATCTTGCGCCAGAGCGGCGCGGGCAGGTGACGCAGCGCCGCGAACACGTAGGCGAGGATCGGCGGGCTCGTGATGACGCGCTTGTTCCCCGCGAGACCCTTCATCGTCACGTCCGCGACCTCGTCGACGCCTGTCGTAAAGGGTGCTTCCTTCATGCCCGTGGTCATCTTGCTCCGCACGAATCCCGGACGAAGGATCTGGAGGGTCGCACCCGTTCCGATCAACGAGTCGGCGAGTCCTTCGCACAGACGGTCGAGGCCCGCCTTGGCGCCGCCGTAGAGGTAGTTGGAGCGACGAACACGGATGGCCGCCACCGACGAGATGACCAACACTCGACCCGAGCCCTGGGCGACGAGGCGTCGGCGTATCTCCGCGAGGGCCGCCACCGGCCACGAGAAGTTGACGGCAGCCATCTTCGCGGCGGCGTCGGCGTCATTCTCGTCCGCGTCTTGGCTGCCGAGGAGGCCGACAGCGATGATGATCAAGTCCACGGGCGCTCCGACGGCGTCAAAGGCGGCGCTCACTGTCCCACCCGCGTTCGACGGGTCTTCGGCGTCGAAGGTCACTGTCGAAACGTTGGTAGCACCCCACTGCGTGCACTTGTCGGCGGCGTCGCGAAGAGCGTCGGGATTGCGTCCCGCGAGCACGACCGCCTTGGTGCGTTGCGTCACCAGTCGTTGCGTGATGGCGAGAGCGATGTCGGAGGTTCCTCCGAGAACGATGACGTTTTGCGGTTGCCCGAAAGCATTTTCCACTGTGTCCTACTTTCCGATGAGATCGAGTCGGCGCGCGAGATCGCTGGTGATCTTGTGTTCAGGATCCACCGAGTTCTTGACGCGGCGAAAGTCCGCGAGTCGCGGATACATGGCGGCGGCCTTGACGGGATCGAGACGCGCATCCTTGGCGAAGTAGATCCGTCCTCCCGCGGCCAGAACCAGTTCATCGAGCTGGTCGAGAACTTGGGGAAGCTTGGCCGGGCCGACCGGGAGGTCGAGGGCGAGCGTCCATCCGGGCATCGGGAAACTCAACGGACCCAGATTGCCGGGACCGAATCGCTTGAGCACCGCGAGAAAACTCGGTACGCCCGAACTCGACAAACGATCGATGGCCGTAGTGACGGTTTCGCCCGCGCTGTCCGGGACGGCGAACTGGTACTGCACAAACCCCTTGGACCCGTAGAAGCGGTTCCAGTCCCGAACGCCGTCGAGCGGGTGAAAGAACGTGCCGAGGGACTTCGCGGCG
>CAIQPR010000062.1 GCA_903873775.1 uncultured Actinomycetes bacterium | reverse complement strand
GTTCACAAGGACGTGTCTAGCAGTGCGGGGCGCCGCGCGCGATACGGTCGCGTCATGGACCACGCCATGGACCACGTCACCGTCACGCGGGACACCCAGGAGCTTCACGTACGTGTCGTGGGGGAGGGACCTCCCGTCCTCCTCCTGCACGGCTGGCCCGACACGGGGGCGTTGTGGACCGAGGTCGCGACGCGACTGGTCGCCGAAGGTCGAAGGTGCATCATCCCCGACCTGCGAGGCTGCGGCCTTTCGTCGAAACCGCTCGAGACCGAGGCCTACCGGATGTTCGAACTCGTCGGTGATGTCGCCGCGATCATCGCGGACGTCGGTGGTGGCCGCGTCGATCTGGTCGGGCACGACTGGGGCGCCAATCTCGCGTGGGCGACCGCCGCGTTCCTGCCCGATCTCGTGAGGTCCGTGGCGGTCCTGTCGGTCGGACACCCGACGTCGTTTCGTTCCGCGGGACTCGAACAACAAATCAAGAGTTGGTACACCTTGCTCTTCGCGCACGAGGGACTCGGGGAAGCCTTCTTGCGCCGCAACGACTACGAAGCGATGCGCACCTGGCTCGGCCACCCTCGCGTCGACGAGGTCATCGCCGAACTCGAGCGCGACGGCCAGATGACGAGCCACCTGCTCTGGTACCGCGCCAACATTCCCCCGCAGGCCTTCGTGGAGGACCCACCGGTCCTTCCCCCGATCACCATGCCCGCTCTCGGCATCTGGTCGAGTGGGGACCACGCCCTGAGTGAACGACAGATGACGGGTTCTCGCGACTACTGCACCGCCGGGTTCACCTTCGAGCGCCTCGAGGGGTACGGGCACTGGTTGCCACTGGAAGCTCCCGAGGTAGTGGCGCGGCTTCTCACTACGTTTCTGCTGTCGGTGACGTCTGACTGACGGGTCTCGCCGGTTGGTACTTCGCGCCCTCGGACGCGGCTGGTAGAACTGTTTGATGCGAATCGCCGTGTACCGAGAGTCCCGGCCGGGCGAAACCCGGGTGGCCTTGACGCCGGAGGCCGTGAAGGCCCTGGTCAAGGATGAGTGGGAAGTCGTCGTCCAGCGCGGCGCGGGTGAGCGAGCACACTTCGCCGACACCGCGTATCTCGAGGCCGGCGCCACGATCGCCGACACGGTGGCGGGGGACATCAACGTGCGCGTGAATCCACCCACGATGGACGAAGCTGCTCTGGTCCCCGAAGGCAGCGTGCACCTCTCTTTTCTCTCACCGCTTCTTGCCTCTGATGTGGTCGGCGTGCTCGTCCAGCGACGCGTCACCGTGCTGTCCTTCGACTTGCTCCCACGTATTTCGCGCGCGCAGTACATGGACGCCTTGTCCTCGCAAGCGACGGTGAGTGGCTATCGCGCCGCATTGGCGGGTGCGACCTACTTCGATCGCTTTTTCCCTTTGCTCACCACCGCAGCCGGCACGATTCGTCCGGCGCGCGTGCTGGTCATGGGCGTCGGCGTCGCGGGCCTACAAGCCATCGCGACCGCCCGCCGCCTCGGCGCGAAAGTGCGCGCGTATGACGTGCGATCGGCCGCGAAGGAAGAAGCGGAATCAGCGGGCGCCGTGTTCGTGCAGTTGGGCGTCACCGCAGACGCCGCCGGCGGGTACGCCCGCGAACTGACCGACGACGAGAAGGCTCAGCAGCAAGCGGCCCTCGTCAATGAAGTCGCCAATGCCGACGTCGTGATCACCACGGCGGCGGTGCCGGGACGCAAGGCGCCGATTCTGCTCACCACCTCCATGGTGGAAGCCATGGGCGACGGTTCTGTGGTCATCGACATGGCGGCCGACGGCGGCGGAAACTGCGAGTTGACGAAAGCGGGCGAGGTCGTCGAGCACCAGGGCGTGCGCGTCGTCGGCCTCACGAATCCCCCGGCCGAAATGGGAACACACGCGAGTTTCATGTTCGCCAACAACGTTCTCAAACTGCTCGCGCTCTTCGGCGCGAAGGGGCAGGTGGCGCCGGACTGGAACGACGAGGTCGTCATCGGCGTGACGGTAGCTCGCGACGGCGCGGTCTCCCACGCCCCGACGGCTGAGAAGTTGGGTGTGCCGCACGTCGCCATCACCCCTCAAGCGAAGGAGTTGACGGGTGACTAACGCCATCCTGCAATACGCCACCGTGTTCATGCTGAGCGCGTTCGTGGGCATCGAGATCATCTCCAAAGTGCCCAGCATTTTGCACACGCCGCTCATGAGTGGATCTAACGCCATTCACGGCGTGATCTTGGTGGGGGCCATGATCATCCTGGGATCTGCGACGACAACAGTCGAAGAGGTGTTGGGATTCCTGGCGGTCATTCTCGCCACCCTCAACGTCGTCGGCGGTTTCGTGGTCACGGACCGCATGCTCGAACTCTTCAAATCCAAGAGCCCCGCGTCACGCAAGGCCAAGTCGGAAGGGGACGCCCAGTGAGCCGCGGAACCCTGCTCGATCTGATTTACCTCATCGCCGCGACGACGTTCATCATCGCCTTAAAGGGGCTCGGCAGTCCCAAGCGCGCGCGCATGGGCAATGTCGTGGCGGCGGCCGGTATGACATTGGCCATCGTCGCGACGTTCTTTCACCAGACGTCCGACGGTCACTCGCTCCGGCACATCCCCTTGATCCTGCTCGGCATGTTTATTGGCGCCATCGTGGCGGTACCCGCGGCGCGCTTCATGCAGATCACCGCGATGCCCCAATTGGTGGCCATCTTCAACGGTGTCGGTGGTGGCGCCGCGGCGCTGGTGTCCATCACGGAATTCGTGCACATCCACGCGGAGAAGCCGGCGACCTACGTCACCCTCGAAGTCCTCCTCGGCGTACTCATCGGCACCGTCTCGTTCTCCGGGTCTGCCATTGCCTACGCGAAGTTGCAAGAGTTGATGACGGGTCGCCCGATCACCTACCCCGGCCAGCAGATCATCAATGCGCTGTTCGCCCTCACCGCGGTCGCGCTAATCGTAATCATCCTCATTACGGCTTCCACGCCGTTGCTTTGGGTCCTCCTCGCCGTGAGCTTCGTGCTCGGCATCATCTTCGTGCTGCCGATTGGTGGTGCGGACGTCCCCGTGTTGATTTCACTTCTCAACTCCTTCACGGGTCTCGCGGTGGCGGCGTCGGGATTCACACTCGGCAACAACCTGCTCATCGTCGCCGGTACCCTGGTCGGCGCCTCGGGTATCTTGCTCACGCGCATGATGAGCGCCGCGATGGGTCGTTCACTCGCCAACGTGCTCTTCTCGGCCTTTGGCTCCGTCGTGGCCTCCAGTAGCGCCGAACGCGAGGACGGACGAACGGTGCGCTCGGGAACGCCGGAGGACATCGGCGTTCTGCTCGCGTATTCCGGCAAGGTCGTGATTATCCCCGGGTACGGTCTGGCCGTCGCCCAGGCGCAGCACGTGATTCGCGAGTTGGCCGACGAACTCGAAGCCAAGGGTGTCGAAGTGCTCTATGCGATCCACCCCGTCGCCGGTCGCATGCCGGGACACATGAACGTCCTGCTCGCTGAGGCCAACATCCCGTACGAGAAGTTGAAGGAAATGGACGAAGCGAACTCCGAACTGACGACGGCCGACGTGGCTCTTGTCGTCGGGGCCAACGACACGGTGAACCCGGCGGCGAAGACGGACCCCGGTTCGCCGATCTACGGCATGCCGATCATTAACGCCGGTGACGCCGAGAACGTGGTGTTCTTGAAGCGCTCGATGCGACCCGGTTTTGCGGGTGTCGAGAACGACCTGCTCTTTGACCCGAAGACCGTACTGCTCTTCGGTGACGCGAAGGACACGTTGACCAAGTTGCTGGCGGCGGTGAAGGCGTCCTAAATGAGTTTGGTTGCTGTTCTCGGAACGGGAAGCGTCGGACGGGCGATCGCCCTGTCGCTCGCACGAGGTGGCGCGAACGTGTCGCTGGTGTCACGCACCCCGTCGCAGGTGGAACCGTTGGACGGCGTCACTGTGATCTCCTACGAGGAGGCGACCTCCGACGTTGACGCCATCGTCATCGCGGTGCCCGGTGGGGCGCTGGAGGATCTTCTCGCGACGCAGGCCTCGTGGCTCGACGGGGCGTTCCTCGTCGACGCCACTAACAACATTGAGGGCACGACCTACAGTCAGCTTGCCCTCTTCGCTCACTACACGCCGACGGCCCGCGTGGCGCGCGCGTGGTGCACGCTCGGTTGGGAGAATTTTCTCGACCCAATGATCGACGGCGTTCCTTTGGACTTGGCGTGGTGCGGACCGGAGGGTGACGACGCGGAACTGCTCACTGCACTCATCGCGTCCACCGGCCTGCGTCCGGTGCGCGTGGGGGATCTTTCGACCGATTACATCCTCGAGTACGTGACGCGCCTCACACTGTCATTGATCTTCGGCACGGGGCGCAGCAGAAAATTGGGTCTCAAGATCCTTGAAGGTCCGAACTTCAGCTAATTGGTGATGTTGTTGAGGTGCTCGAGCACCTCAACCGCGAGCTCGCGTGGCGCCGCCGCATTAGCGGCGACTTGCGCCGGGGTCGACGCCCCCGCGATGACCGAGGAGACGGCGTGGTGGCTGAGCAGCCACGAGAACGCGAGCTCGAGCGGCGGCACGTTGATCTCCTCGGCGTAGCGCAGCAGGACCTCTACGCGCTGGAGGAAATCCTCACTGAGCCAGTGCGCGCTGCGCTCCGGTGGCATGAGGGCGAGACGTGTGCCCTCCGCGATGGGTTCGCCCGGTCGCACTTTGCCTGTGAGGAGTCCGTTCGCGAGGGGGTAGTAGGGGAGAAATCCGAGGCCGAGGTTGTCGCACTCCTCAAGGACGCCATCGCGCTCGGGCTCGCGCCAGAGCAGGGAGTACTGGTTCTGGATGGAGACGAATGCCGGGCCGTCTCCGGCGGCCGCCTTCGCCTCACGCAATTGGTCCACAGTCAAGTTGGAGCAACCAATCTCTCGCACCTTGCCGGCCGCCACGAGCTCGTGCAGGGCTCCCAAGGTGTCCGCGATCGGGACGTTTTCGTCGGCGATGTGGAGTTGGTAGAGATCGATGTAGTCGGTGCCGAGTCGTTCGAGCGAATCCTCGCACGCGCGGCGGACGTAGTCGGGGTGGGCGCCAAAGCGCTCGCCGTCGATGGGCAGGCCGAACTTCGTGGCCACCACCGCGTCCCCTCGACGTGCACCGAGCGCCCGACCGAGGAGCTCTTCACTCTTGGTGCCGCCGTAGATGTCAGCGGTGTCGAAGAAATTGATGCCGTTGTCGAGGGCCGCGTGCACGACGGCGGCCGTGCCGTCCTGGTCCAGGCGCGAGCCGAAGTTGTTGCACCCAATGCCCACCACCGAGACGGATAGGCGTCCGATTGATCGACGTTCCATGAGACCTCCCGGGACCGACTGACTTTTGTAGTGTACGCAGGGCGGCGAGAGCCGCTTCACACGTGAAGGGAGCGCCGTGGCGTCCAGTGAGATTGAAAAGACCGTATCGGCAACACCGGAGGCTGCGTGGGCCGCACTCGGGGACTTTGCTGGACTCCAGAAGGTCATGCCGGCCATTGAGGCGTTTCGCATGGACGACAACGGGGACCGCGTCCTCACCGTGTTCGGTAACGAACTCCGTGAGCGTCTCGTGTCGCGCGATGACGCGACGCGCACGATTTCCTACCAAATCATCGAGGGCATGCCCGTCACCCACCACCAGGTCACCATCGTGATCCACGAGGACCCGGCCGGCGCGCGCGTCGTGTGGACCACGGAGGCCGAGCCCGCCGAGATGCTCGATCTCTTCACGGCGGTGTACACCGGCGGCCTCGACGAGCTGGAGCGCTACCTCACCGCGTAGCGACGGGTGCGTCTCCCTCGTGGACCCGTAGGGTGACGGGGTGCTCGACTCCCAAAATGCCGGCGCGCCGAAGTACCACTCCCGTCGCCTGCCACAACCCACCAAGTATGAACTCGCTCGACGCGGGGCTCGTTTAGCCACGGTCTTTGGTCGTCGCGTGGGGTGGCTGTCCGCGCGTCAACTGTTTCGTGTCACCAAGGGCCCCCTGGACGTGAGCGCCCTGGCCGAGCCCTTGCGACGGGCCTTTGAAGAGGCGGGTGGAACATTCGTCAAATTCGGACAGATCATCGCGTCCTCCCCCGGACTCTTCGGGGAAGATCTCAGTAACGAATTTCGCTCGTGCCTCGACACCGGACCCCTCGTGCCCTTTGACGAGGTCAAGCTCGTCATCGAGGACGAACTTGGTCGCAGTCTGGATGAGGTCTTC
This sequence comes from uncultured Actinomycetes bacterium, assembly GCA_903873775.1. Classification (GTDB taxonomy): domain Bacteria; phylum Actinomycetota; class Acidimicrobiia; order Acidimicrobiales; family RAAP-2; genus RAAP-2. The sequence continues at coordinate 67,951 of CAIQPR010000062.1, read as the reverse complement.
GCGACTTTTGACCCCACGCCCGTGGGACGTGCGTCGATCGCCGTGGTGCACCGGGCGACCCTCCACGACGGCACCGCAGTGGCGGTGAAGGTCCTGCGACCGGGAATTGACCACCTCGTGGCGACAGACCTCGAGTTGATGGAACCACTGTTTGACGTCTTGGTGCGCCAGACGGGGGCACAAATTGCCGGTGCGACGCTGCAGCAATTGGACGGGCTGCGCATTCAGATCGGTGAAGAGTTAGACCTGCGCAATGAAGCGCGCGCCTTGGCGCACTTCCGAGCACTGACGGCTGACTCGGACCTCGATCTCATTGCCGTGCCGTTGCCGTATCCGGAGTACTCCTCGCGCAGCGTTCTCACGATGGAATTCCTCGACGGGATTCCGATTGACGACCTCGCGCGCGTGGAAGAACTCGGCATTGATCCGGCACCGCTCATCGATCAACTCATCCGCGGATTTTTCATGATGACAGTGCGGTGGGGAACTTTCCACGGTGACATCCATGCCGGCAACTTGCTGTTACTGCGCGACGGTCGTGTGGGCGTCATCGACTGGGGCATCGTCGGACGTCTCGATCCGGGAACGCACCGATTCTTCACCCGCATGTTGGCCGCCGTGCTCGGGGATGAATCAGCCTGGCGTGACGTGACCGATTTCATTATTTCGAACTACGGACCCTCGATTCGCGAGGCCATGGGCATGGACGACGAGCAACTGGCGTCCTTCATGCGCATGATGATTGAACCCATCCTGCTGCGCCCCTTCGGTGAAGTGTCCTTCGCAGAGATGATGAACATGACCCAGGTCGAAGTCGCGCGGGCCAATGGCGTGTCGTTCCAAAACAGGTCGCTGCGTGAAGTGGCGCGTCGCATTCGCCTCCAGCGCAAGATCCACCGTATGGCGGTGGAGGGCGGCGGGCTCATGACGGATTTCGACCGCGGGAATTTTCTCCTCGGCAAGCAGCTCATGTACTTCGAGCGTTACGGACGTCTCTACCTCGCGGATCGCGCCATCTTGTCGGACCGCCCATTCCTCGAAGAGTTGCTGCGCGAGTCGGCGGCAGCGGAGAACTACGATGGTCTGAGCAACGTCGCCCCGAAGGAGTTACCGTGAAGGTCATTGTTGATTTTGATCTCTGTGCCAGCAACGCCGTGTGCATGGGAATCGCACCGGAGATCTTCGAAGTGCGTGACGACGGTTACCTCTACATCCTCAACGAGAACCCCGGTCCGGAACTCGAGCAGAAGTTGCGCGAAGCCGTGAACGGGTGTCCGACGGGCGCCATCTCGATCGGCGAGTAAGTATGAGCGGACCTCGGGTCCGATTCGCGCCGTCGCCCACGGGATATTTCCACGTCGGTTCGGCCCGCACGGCACTCTTCAACTGGTTCATTGCGCGTCAATCCGCCGACGGCGTCTTCTTGCTGCGTATTGAAGACACCGACGCCGAACGAAATCGCGAAGAGTGGGTCGACGGGATCATCTCCGCCATGCACTGGCTCGGTTTCGTTGAGGACGAGGGACCTTTCCGCCAGAGTGACAACACGGCCGCGCACGACGCGGCGGTGACGGCGCTGCTGGAGGCGTGGTACCTCTACCCGTGCGCCTGTACTGCGGACGAGGTGCAGGCGCGTAAAGGCGACAACAAGACGCCCGGGTACGACGGGTTCTGTCGGGACCGGGCGGTTCCTCGGGGTCCGGGTACAGCACTGCGTTTCCGCACCCCTCGCGAGGGCGCCACGACGGTGCCCGACCTCATCCGTGGCGACGTGGTCACGTCCAACGCCGTCATTGAAGACTTCGTGGTCGCCCGTTCGTCGGGTGCCGCATTGTTCGCCCTCGCCAATGTCGTCGATGATCGCAATGACCGCATTACGCACGTCATTCGCGGAGAAGAACATCTTCCCAACACGCCGAAGCAGATTCTTCTCTGGGAGGCACTCAGCGCCGCGACCGGCAACGTGGTCCAAGTGCCGGTCTACGCGCACCTGCCCGTTCTCGTTAACGAGCAGCGCAAGAAGCTCTCAAAGCGTCGCGATCCCGTGGCGGTGGAGTCCTATCGCGACCAGGGGTATTTACCCGCGGCGATTACGAACTACCTCTCACTCCTCGGGTGGTCGCCGCGCGGCGACGAAGAGAAGGTGCCGCTGTCGACGTGCATCGAACAATTCCGCCTCGAGGACGTGTCGCACTCGCCGGCATTCTTCGATCTCAAGAAGATGGCGCACCTCAATGGTGAGTACATCCGCGAACTACCTCTCGAGGAGTTTCTCGAGGCCTCCGCACCGTGGGTGAGCCCGTGGGCTAGCAACTGGCAGCCCACCGACCGCACGCCCCCGTGGACAGCCGCTGACTTCGACGGCGATACCTGGCGACGCATTGCACCACTGGTACAAGAGAGGGTGGCCCTGCTCGGCGACATCGTCGAAATGGTGGATTTCTTCTTCCTGCCCGTCGCACCCTTCGACGAGGCGGCGTTCGACAAGACGATCGGACGCGATGAGAATGGTCAAGCTCTGTTGTCGAACGCCCTCGAGGTCTTCGCCACCGTCGAGTGGACGGCGCCGACTCTCCACCAGGCCACGGTGGCGTTAGGCGAGAGTCTCGGTCTCAATTTGCGCAAGGCGCAGGCCCCATTGCGTTGTGCGGTCACCGGTCGCACCGTCGGTCCGCCGTTATTTGAATCTCTCGAGTACCTAGGTCGAGACCGCACTCTCACGAGAATCCGGGAGGCGCTCGCGAAGGTCGCGGGATGATTCTCGGACCTCTGAAGTTGGTCCTGCGTCTCGTCGGTTTGGCGCTCAGCCTGTGTGTTCTCTATCTGGCGGTCACGTTCGTGCAGATTTGGCTCACCGGCCAGCAACACGCCACGAACAATGCGAACGCCATCGTGGTCTTCGGGACGACTGAGAATGATGGCGTCCCGTCACCCGAACTCACCGCCCGACTCGATGAAGCACTCTCGCTGTACAACGACGGCCGCGCTCCGTACATTGCGGTAACCGGCGGGAAGCAACCGGGGGACGTCTACACCGAAGCTGGCGTCTCTCGGGACTTCCTCGTCGCCCACGGTGTACCGGCATCACGGGTAATTGTTGGTGGGGGAAACGACACGTGGGAGAACGTGGCCTCGGTCGCCCCCACGTTGGTGCGCCGGCACCTAACCGACGTGCTGACGGTGACGGATCAATTCCACGAATACCGTGCGATGGCGATTTCGTCCGACCAAGGGCTTTCGCCCCATCCGACGCCCACCACCACCTCACCTATCGGTGGAGTGAGTCTCGTCGGGTATTACGCCAAGGAGACGTTGGAAGTCTCTGTGGCCCGCGTCGTCGGCTACCAGCACCTCAGCCGCTGGCTCCACCACGACTAGGTGTTTGGCGAGACATCGTCAACCTCGGTTAGAATCGACAAGCCCTTCGGGGGTGGTGTAATTGGCAACACAACTGGTTCTGGTCCAGTTATTCAGGGTTCGAGTCCTTGCCCCCGAGCGATGTTGGAGTGATGGCCGCTAGGGTCAATCCTTCGACTTCATGGTCCCATCGTCTAGTGGCCTAGGACATCACCCTCTCAAGGTGGAGGCACGGGTTCGAATCCCGTTGGGACTGCCAAATCGCCTATACCCCATGGACCGAGCCAGTGCTCTAAGAATTGGAGCTTGGACGATGTCCAATGTTGTGAGGTAGTACGTTCGACGTCGATATGACGAGCCCGAGAATCATCGTGATGTCCGGGCTTCCGGGGGCCGGCAAATCGACCACGTCGCATCTTCTTGGGCAGCGTCTTGGGAGGTCCGCCCACGTTGAAGCCGACCGCTTGCAGGACTTGATAGTGGTCGGAGATTCCCACCCCACGATGGAGGGCGTGACGGACGAGGCCACCGAACAGCTCGCACTGCGCCTGAGAAATGCCGCACTACTGGCGAGGTCGTTCTACGGGGCGGGGTTTACTGCCATCATCGATGACATCATCCACGGTCATCGCTACGAACAGTTGATGTATGACCTGGACGGGCTTCCCGTACATTTCGTCATGTTGCTTCGCGATCTCGACGTCATGAAGTCAATATGGCGAGAGATGAAGAGTCCCTTGGCGGACTCGTGGGACTGGATCGACGAAGAGATTCGCGAGAAGACGCCCCGAGGTGGGTTGTGGTTGGACACTACCCACCTCACGATCGATCAGACAGTCGACGCCATCGTGAGTCGCCTGGACGAGGCACAACTCCCTCCGCAGTGACGCCTCGTGAGTTGAGCTGACGTTGAGACTTACACCTTCGTCGACTGACCGTGCACGCATCACGCACCGCTGTCATACTGAAAGTCAGGGAGGCCAAGAGCATGAAGCGACGGTGGGGAGCGATTCTCGGTGCGGCCGTGATGGGGTTGACGCTTGCGGCGTGCGGATCAGCGGTGGCGCCCACGACCACGACGACGACCGCGGTGACCACCACCACTCTCGCCACGGTCGCGTCGTGCACGTCATCTCAACTCACTTTGACGTCGTCGAGCATGGGAGGTGTTGGGCACATTGGCGTCACCGTGGTGTTCACGAACCGCTCCCGCACGACGTGCTCGCTGTACGGCTATCCCGGCGTCGCAGCTCTGAATGCCGCAGGACAGCAAGTGGTCCAAGCGGTCCGCACGACGTCCGGCTACCTCGGCGGTGTGGCGAGTGGCGCCACGGCGCCCATCGTTGATCTTCAACCGGGTCAATCGGCATCGGCCACGGTCGAAGGAACGGACGTCCCCGTGGGTTCGGCGACGTCGTGCCCCACGTATCCACGCCTTCTCGTGACGCCGCCGAATACGACCGTGTCGACCACAGTGACCGCGTCACTGCCCGGATGCTCGCCGGTGCAGGTGCACCCCGTCGTTCCGGGTACGTCGGGCTACTACGACCCGACTTCGTAGCTCACTGCAGGGGTGGCGACGCGTAGAGCGCGTCGATGAGAGCCCGGTTGCGACTGCTCTGCCACCTCGGAATGACGTGGTTCATGACGTACCCGAAGGACACGTGACGATCGGGATCCGCGAACCCGAGCGCCCCACCCGTGCCAAAGTGGCCGAAGCTATGGCGACTCGGTCCGAGGGGTCGTCGCGGGGTCGTCGGTTGGAACCCTCGCGCGAAGGTGACGTGTTCGCCGAGTAGGGGGCAGTCGCCGTGCACCAGGGTTCGTGTTGCGGCCTCGAGGGTGGGCGTCGATACCAACATGTCGGGCGTGCACAGGGCGTCGTAGAAGTCGCAGAGTCCGCGAGCCGACGCATGTCCACTGGTTGATCCAATGTCGAGGGATCGCCACTCGGGTGAGTTCACCAGACCGATCGAGGAGTATCCCGGGGGATTGAAGTGTGCCTTCAGGTTCATGAGGGTGTCACCGTCGAATCCGTCAAAGGACGCTATGTCGGGAATCGGATGCGCGGGACGCCACAGGACCTCGGCGCACCGATGCGCGTCTTCGGGTCGCACACCAAAATGAACGTCGATCCCGAGCGGTGTCACCAGTTGCTGAAGGTGCACTCCCGGACGAGTGCCACCGAGTCGACGAACGAGTTCTCCGATGAGATGGCCGAAGGTGTTCGTGTGATAAATAACCCGCGCGCCTGGCGGCGACCACGCGGGGGTGGCCGCGAGAGCGCTCGTCATGGTGGTCCAGTCGCGGAGGTCGTCATTCGTGAGAACGGGTCCGATCGCGGGGACACCCGCGCGGTGCGACAGCGCGTGGTCGATCGTCGCGGTGTCCTTGCCACCCACCGCGAACTCGGGCCACACAGACGAAAGACGTGTCTCCCAGTCGATCTCTCCGCGGTCCACGAAACGAAGGAGCAGGGTCGAGAGAACGCCCTTGCCGGCGGAGTACATGTTCACCAAAGTGTCGGTGGTCCACGGCGATGCCTTGTGTTCATCGCGATAGCCGCCGGCGAGGGAGACCACCTCTACGCCGCGCCACCGGACCGACACCGCGGCCCCGTGCTCGCCTCGTTCCGTGAAGTTGTCCGCAAAGGCGCGCGCGACGCCTTCAAAACCTTCTGCGCACCATCCGTTCATGGGTACGTCGGTATCGCCGGTCACGGGTGCATCGTAGGCAGGAGGGAAACTCTCGCGCGAGCAACCTGTCGAGCGTCAGTACCCGACCTGGCTAGGCCGGTCGGAATCGCAGCGCGGACCAGACGTCGTCAATCGCGACTTGACGCACGGGTCGAAGTCCTTCGCTGACGAGCGCCGCCGCGAGGCTGTCGCGGTTCAGGTCCGTGTCCAATTGCCCACCCTTCGGGTAGGCCACCCACGCCACGAGGTCGAGACGGGCGAGTTCGTAGACCTTGGTGAGTTTCGGTAGATCAGTGGAGGAGAGGACGAATCCAATGGTGGCCTCCGCGGTGGTGCGCGCCGAGGGGGACGGCCATTCAGGTAGATCGGGCAAGTCGATGTCGGCGGGCTTGACGACCACGAGGACGGCGGCGTCGGGCCGGATCTGCAATTTGGCGGTGAGTTCCATGATGTCCTCTAAAAGTAGGGAAAGTAGCGACTTACAACGGGAGGCTGATCATCCAGCGGACGCCAAACTGGTCGAGCGTGCAGCCCCAGTACTGGCCCCAGGGCATCTCGTTCATGCCCGTGCCGTCGCTCCCGTTGACCGAGAGTTTGCGGTAAAGGTCGTCGGCCTCGGCGCGCGTGTCCGGCTGCAGAGAAATGGTCGTGTTATTGCCGACGCGGAGGGAGTGACCTTGTGAGGCCAGCATGTCGGTGGCCATCAGGACGTGTCCGGCCAAAATGGGCAACTCGATGTGCATGATCTGTCGAGCTTCGTCCTCCGACAGGCTCGGGGAGCCGGGCCTGTCGGGCAGATCACCAAATCTCATGACGGGACCTTCGGGGACCGTGCCAAACACGTCGCCGTAAAAAGCAAACGCGTCCTCGGTGTTGCCCATGAAGTTCAAGTACGTACTGACGCGCGCCACTCGTGCAGCGTAACAGTGGGACCTTCGCCCCTACGGTGGGAGCCACTGTCAACGACACACTGTCTCTGAGGAGGAGTCATGTGTGCCGCTCGTATTCCTTTCACCTATGGACCCGAGGAATTGCGCGCGATGTACCGCGGTCAGCGGGGCAACGCGACGGCGCGGCGCTACGCCCGATGGTGGTCCACCGTCTTTGGATGGGGTCTGGCGCCTTCTCGGTGGGTGACCCTCGAGGTTCCCGGTCGCACGTCCGGCCGGCTGACGCGTTTTCCCCTCGGGTGCGCGACCTCTGCACACGAGAGGTACCTCGTGTCGATGCTGGGCGACGACTGTCACTGGGTGAAAAACGTGCGAGCGAATGACGGTAGAGCCGTCATACGTCACGGACGAGCACGCCCGGTGCAACTCGAGGAGGTGCCGGCGGGCGATCGCGCCGCGATCCTCGCACGGTACGTCGCCCAGGTGCCGGGTGGTCGCCCGCATATTCCGGTGCCCGTTGGTGCGCCGCTCTCGGACTTCGCCGCGATCGCGTCGCGGTACCCCGTCTTTCGCATTGTGACGACGCGGTAGCGCTACGCGTTCTCAGGTGGCTTGTGTCATCGCGCGCCTTCTACGCTGAAGGGCGTGAGCGAACGAGAAGAACTCAGTTATGAAGGTTTTGGCGTGGCGTGTCGGGAACTCGCACAGTCCATTGCGGACTCCGGCTACCGCCCCGACATGATTCTGTCGATCGCCCGAGGGGGTTTCTTCCTCGGCGCGGGCCTCGGCTACGCCCTGGGTGTGAAGAACGCGTTCATGATGAGTGTCGAGTTCTACACGGGCGTCGATGAGCGCCTCGACATGCCCGTCGTGTTGCCCCCGGTCCCGAATCAGGTTGATCTCTCGGGTGCGGTGGTTCTTATCGCTGACGACGTGGCCGACTCCGGCGAAACCCTCAAGATGGTGACCGATTTCTGTGCCGCCACGGTGCACGAGGTGCGCTCCGCCGTGCTGTTCGAGAAGCCGCGCTCGGTCATTCGACCCGACTACGCCTGGAAGCGCACCGACAAATGGATCAACTTCCCGTGGAGCGTGCAGGGCCCGGTGGTGCCGGGTTCCGGTGCTGTCCTCGACGCGTAGTTGCCGATAGAACTATTTGACCTTTACTCGCAGGGGCACCGAGGGCGGTGACACGCCGATGACATTCGTCGCCGTCACCGTCACGATGTAGGTGTCACCGCTCGTCAGTCCGTAGATCGCGCACGAATACGTGGTTCCGTTAACGCCGCACGTGTACGTGTGACCGCCAAAGGTGGCTTTCGCCACGTAACTCGTGATCGCAGGATCCCCTGACTGCAGTGGCGCGTGCCAGCTGACCGTGATCGACCGCGTTTCGGCGGCGGCACCCACGTGGCTCGGCGCCGAGGGAGCGAGGCCGGGAACAGCGGTGACCGGAGTGCTCGCGGCGGAGTTGCCGTAGGCGTTGGTGGCGACGACCGAGAACGAGTACGTTTCTCCGTCCGTGAGGGCGTTGAACGTACACGTCAAAGGGCCTCCGGCGACTTGGCAGAACGACGACGTGCCACCCTCGGTCGCCGTGACGGTGTAGCCCGAGACCGTCGTGTCACCCCCGGTGGAGGCGTCCCACGTGATGGTGGCCGTCTGGCGACCAACCGCGACCAGCAGTCCCGCGGGCGTGCTCGGGACACCCGTCGGTTCGACGGACACCGCCGATACCGCCGCGAGACTCGTCCCCGCGGCATTGATGGCGACGACAGAGAACGAATACGCCACGGTGTCGGGGAAGTCACTAAAGACGCAGGTGTTGGCGGCGGGTGGCGTGACGGTGCACGAGGCGGACCCGGGGGACGCGGTGGCGACGTAGGAGGTGATGGGTGAGCCCCCGTCGGAGGTGGCTCCTCGCCAGTGCACTGTGAGCGAGTTGTTGCCGCTCTGTTTGATGGTGATGTTCCTCGGCAGCGACGGCGGTGTCGCCGGATTGGCCGAGACGGGCGCTGACGGACGCGACGAACCGACGACATTGATGGCGACCACTGTGATGGTGTAGGTGTTGCCATTCGTCAGGTTCGTCAATTGACATCCAGTGGTCGGTGCGACGGTGGCGCACGTGGCGGTCTGGGTCTTCGAGGCGCCTGTGGCGATGTATTCGGTGACCTTCTCGCCCCCGTTGTTCACGGGCGCGCTCCACGAGACGCCCAGCGCCTTCGAGGACACGAGAACCGTGATGTTCGTGGGTGGTGAGGCGACGGCCGGCGTGGTGACGGGCGCGGAGGGGAGAGACGCGGCCCCGGCGCCCGAGGCATTCACCGGCGTGACGGTAAAGGTCAGGGTCTTGCCGTTCGGAATGGGCTTCACGACGCACGTCAGAGTGCTCACCGTGCAGCCGTATCCCGGGGGAGTCGACGTCACGACGTAGTCGCGCAGGGGTAATGCGCCGTCGGGGGCCGGGGCGAGCCACCGAACGGTGACTTGTCCAATGCCGGTCGCGCTCGCCCGGACATTGGTGGGAGCCGCCAGCAGAGGTTCGGGGACGGCGTAGGCGGCACTCGAGGACGGACCCACACCGATGGCACTCTGGGCACTGACGGTGACGCCGTAGTGGGTGCCGTTTGTGAGCCCCACGAGACGACACGACAAGGGACTCGCGGTCGCTTCCGCCGTGCACTGTTTCCCGCCGGGCGTCGCAACCGCGGTGTAGGAGAGCACCGGGCTTCCCGAGCTTACGGGTGGTTGCCAAGACACAATGATCGTGTTGGCGTTCACGGCGAGGGTGACGTCCAAGGGCACGCTGGGCAATGGGGAGGGCGTGACCGCATTCGACGGAAGTGACGGATTTCCCGGACCGCTGATGTTGGACGCCGTAACGACGAAGGTGTAGCTCGTCCCGTCCGTCAAATTCGGCACAATGCACGTCATGCTCGACGTCGTGCACGAAGATCCCCCCGGCGATGCGGTCACCTTGTACGTGGTGATCATTGAGCCCCCGGTGGACACCGGTGGTTGCCATGACACGAGTGCCTGCAAGCTCCCGGGGAGGGCGGTGACGTTCACTGGCTCACGCGGTGGGTTGGGGGGCGGCGGTGAAGTGAAGGCCTCGTCCACAAAGACGTGGGTGGCTGCAGCGGGCGTGGTCGTCGTGTAGGTCCCTGCGGCGACGCACGAGCCCGCGATGGAACACGCGAGGGCGGTGACCTCGTCATCGTCCCCGGCGTTGAGTCCCGTCGCGTCCGGAAGAAATCCGACGCCGCTCCAGCCCGACGGAGTTTCGGTGGCGACGAGGGTGTGATGGTCACCGAGACCATCGGTGACACCACCGCCCAAGGCGCAGACCTGATCCGTAATACACGAAAGATTGGCCACACTCGCGTCGAAGCCGAGGTTGAGGCTGAAGGATCCGGGCAGCAGTGAGGCGGAGCCCCACGTGCCGTTGACCTCGTTGGCGGTAAAGACTTCCGTCTGATTGGCGGAACGATCGTAAATGCCGGCGAGCGTGCAGTCACCATTGTCCGGACACACCAGTCCCGACACGCGGGACGCTGGCCCACCCTGGAGATTCGCGAGGCCCACGAGCGCCGTGGGCGACGACATCACCGTGGTATCCCCAGTGGCCGTGAGACCCGCGACGTAGACCGCCACCTTCTTGGTCGAGAGCGCAAACTGTCCGGCGACGGCGCATTCGTTCGGTGCGGCGCACGAGATGTTGGACAGCGCGGTGAGAGATGGTGCGTCGCTGGTCACGGTCGACAGAGAGCTGTAGGACGACGTATCGGCGGGCGTCCACACGCCACTGTCGAGGACGTCGACCACCGGAGATGTCGCGCCTGAGGAGGTCGTGAGGTTCGCACCGAGTGCACACCACCCGGGCGAAGGACATGAGACGCCGGCGACTGTCAGGGAACCAAGGGTTGACGTCACCGTCGCGGCGGCGTCGTGCCACGTGACACCAGACTGCGTTGACGTGAACACCGACGACACGCCGCCGTCCAGATAGGTGCCGACGAGTACGCACGCGCCGACCGCAGCACACGAGAGATCAACCGGCGTGAGGGTTTCATCACTGGCGGACATGCCGAGCGCGGATGGTGAAGAGGGAATGATTGTCGCCGGTGACCAGACGTGATTCGTCGATGTCGCGGACCACGCCACGGTTTCGGCCGTCGGCATGCCCGACAGTTGCGTCACGAAGGTGCCGACGGCGACACACGCACCGGCGGCCGGGCACGAGAGATTCGTGACGGTACTTGTTGTCGAGAAGGTGGTGTAGGCGGCACTGTCGGGTACCGACACGAACGCGCTGGCGCTGACGCTGCCGCCGGTGATGGTGGCGAGCCACGCGTGCGAACCCGACGACGTCGTCAGTGTGCCGCCCACGGCGCAGTCGCCGTTCGCACCGCAGGAGACGGAAGCGGCTTGGGAGGTTTCGGTGGGCCCACTGACTCCCGCGCCGGTGAGGGGGGCTAACGATCCCCACCCGGGCACGGTCGCACTGGCGGGAGGTGCGCTAAGGAACAGTCCGGACGCAGATATCACGAGAGCGAGCGCCACGGTCGCGACACCGATGTGACGCGACGGTCGCCCAAAAATCCCGGGACACCTGAGCGTGTGCGACATGTCGAAAAGTCCCCTCGGTATCCCTCACTCGCGGGACGGTACGGGACTCAAAACTACCCCACACACGGGCGTGGTTCAGCCCATCAACTCGGCCATGAGTCGCATGGACGCTAGGTCGCCGTTCACCAACAGGGTCGTCGCTATGGACTCTCGCCATTCCTCGAGACCGTCACGAATCCTTTCCTTCGGACCTATTAATGCCAAGTCCTCCACCATTTTCGTGGGCACGGCCCCCGCCGCTTCATCCTTCTTGCCCTCCATATAGAGGGACTGGATCCGCGTGGCCTCTTCTTCGTAGCCCATGCGACAAAAGACGTCAAAGTGAAAGTTCATGGACTTGGCGCCCATTCCTCCGACGTAAAGGGCGATAATCGGTCGATACGCGTCGGCGGCCGCCTCGACGTCATCGTTGACAATCACCGGGGCGAGAGCGAGAACTTCGAAATCGTCCCTCGAGCGTCGCGCGCCCGGGCGCGCGAATCCTTCGTCAAGACAGTCCTCAAAGGACGCCATGGCACGAGGTGCGAAGAAGATGGGAAACCAACCGTCGGCGATCTCGGCGGCGAGGGCGACATTCTTCGGGCCTTCCGCTCCGAGAATGATCGGGATCTCCGAGCGCAGCGGATGAACGATCGAGCGAAGGGGCTTGCCCAGTCCCGTCCCACCGGGGTAGGGCAGTGGGTAGTGGGGACCCGAATTCGTGACCGGCTCCTCACGTCGCACCGCGGCGCGAATGATCTCGACGTACTCACGTGTGCGCGCGAGGGGCTGCGAAAAGTCCTGTCCGTACCAACCCTCGACGACCTGCGGCCCGGACACGCCGAGTCCGAGAACGAATCGACCCCCCGTCAAATGATCCATCGTGATCGCGGCCATGGCCATCGCCGTCGGCGTGCGGGCCGAGAGTTGGCAAATAGATGTACCGAGGCGCACACGTTCCGTGCGCGAACCCCACCAGGCCAAGGGAGTGAGCGCGTCCGAGCCCCACGACTCGGCGGTCCACACGGAGTCAAACCCGAGGCGTTCGGCTTCGAGCACCAACTCTTGAGCGCCCGCGGGGGCTCCACGGCCCCAGTACCCCAGTTGCAGTCCCAGACGTAGTTCCTTCATGATGCCTCCCCTACGGCGAGACTACGTGGCGCGTCAGGGCTAGAGAATTTCGGGCTCGCCCTCGTCGCAGACGAGCGGGTAGGACGCTTCGGCCCAGGCCTGCATGCCGCCCTCGACATTGCGTGTGTCGTATCCGAGGTCGGAGAGGAACGCCGCCGCGCGCGCCGAGCGTCCACCGAGGCGACAGACGCACACAATCACCTGGTCCTTCGGGATGAGGCTCACTGAATCTGGCAAGGTCCCGAGCGGCACGTGCGTGGCGAGGGTCGCGTGTCCGGCGGCCCATTCGTCGGGCTCGCGCACGTCGAGCAGGAAGGCCCCGGCACCCACGAGTTCGACGGCCTCGTCCACGGAGATATTGATGATGGAATCAGTCATGTTTTCACCTTCATTTGTCACGCGACCGTAACTGATCTGCGACCTCGCGCCACCATAGCGACTCCTAGGGTTGAACTATGGCGAAGACCACTCAACCTGACTTCATCAGCGTCGACGATGTCGTGGCTCTCCTTGACGGAGACGTTTTTCTGCTGGATGTGCGCGAGCCCGACGAAGTGGCGTCCTGGAAGATTCCGGGCTCGTACAACATTCCGCTCGGCGAACTCGCCGAGCGACTTGGTGAGATTCCTGGTGCGCGTCCCGTGGTCACGGTGTGCGCCAAGGGTGCTCGCGCCCTCCACGCGTCGGAGTTGCTCGCGCAACACGGAATGTCCTCGCGTGTTTTGGAAGACGGGATGTCGGCGTGGGGGCGGGCGTACGACGAGGTGGACATCGATTTTCCCGGCGCCGTCGTGACGCAGATTCGTCGACGGGGCAAGGGGTGCCTGTCCTACGTCATTGGCTCCGGCTCTCGCGCGGTCGTCATTGACCCCTCGAGCGATGTCGAGCGTTATCTCCGCGTGGCGGAACGACACGGCTTTACCATCACCCACGTCTTTGACACCCACCTGCACGCGGATCACTTGAGTGGCGCGCGCGACCTCGCCGGGAGAACCGGCGCGACCCTCGTTCTCAACCCCGCCGATCCCTTCACCTACGAGTTCTCGCCCATCACCGACGGCCTGCGAGTTGAGATTTCGGATGCACTTCACCTCGTGGTGTCGGCGGTCACGGCCCCCGGACACACGGAAGGCTCGACCGTCTACCGACTCGGAGACGTGGCCCTGTTCACCGGTGACACTCTCTTTCTCGAGAGCGTGGGGCGCCCCGATCTCGCCGATCACGCCGAGGCCTTCGCCCACTCCCTCTACCGGAGTTTGCACGAGGTAGTTCTCCCGTTGGACGACGACCTGCTCGTGTTTCCCGCCCACTATGGTGACGCCGTCGAGGTTCACGGCGGAGAACCTGTCACGCGAAGTCTCGGCGACCTGCGACGCGACCTCCCCGCGCTCGCACTGAGCGAAGACGAGTTCGTGGCCTGGGCGGTGGCGCGCGTCAGCGATCGCCCACCGAATTACCGTGAGATTGTGAAGTTCAACGCCGGACATTCGTCGCTCGATCTCACGGCGCTGCACGACCTCGAACTGGGACCGAACCGCTGCGCGATTGCGAGCTAGTGCATCACGGGAAGAGGCCGCGAAGTTCGGTTGCCTCCGCAATGCGTTCCACGCCCACCGCAATGGCCGCATCCCGCAAGGGAACACCCAATTGTTCGTGTCGCATCCAGACGTAATCAAAGGCGAGGCGCATTGTCTTTTCGAGTCGCTGCTGGAAGAGGTCGCGCTCCCACATGAAACCCTGCAAGTCTTGCGCCCACTCGAAATAGGACGCCACGACACCGCCGGCATTGGCGAGGACGTCGGGCACGACCACGACGCCGCGCTCCTCGAGGATGGTCGCCGCGTCCCCCGTCGTGGGACCATTCGCGGCTTCGACGACCACAGAGGCGGTGAGCGCGCGCGCGACGGTCTCGGTAATAGAGCCGCCTAACGCGGCGGGAATAGCGATATCACTGTCGAGGGCAAAGAAGTCGTCGGCCGGCACAGGATCGGCCCCCGGGAATCCCACGATGGTCCCCGTCTCCTGGAAATGCTTCGCGAGTACTTCGGGGTCCAGACCACCCGGCGCATGAATCGCGCCGTGTACGTCGGCGACACCTACGACCCGCACGCCGCGGTCGGTGAGAAATTTCACCAAAGGCGCTCCGACTTTGCCGTACCCCTGGATGATGGCGCGTTGCGTGTTGAGCGAGCGGCCGAGGCGCTTCATGACACCCTCGGTGCAAATGGTGACACCCAGAGACGTGGCTCCGGCGTGACCCATCGTGCCGCCGATGGCGAGGGGCTTCCCGGTCACGATGCCCGGCAGCGACTGTCCGCGCAACATCGAGATGGTGTCCATGATCCAACTCATGACCTGATTGTCGGTGTTGATGTCGGGAGCGGGAATGTCGCGGTCGGGCCCAATCATCGACGCGATGTCAAAGGCGTAGCGACGCGTCAGGCGCTCGAGTTCCGCGCGCGAGAGAGCACTCGGATCCACGCGAACGCCACCCTTCGCGCCACCGTAGGGAATATTGACAACCGCGCATTTGATGGACATGTCGGCACTCAGGGCCGCGATCTCGTCCGCGTTGACGGTGGGGTGGAACCGGATCCCGCCCTTTCCGGGACCGCGAGACGTGTCGTGGTGGATGCGCCACCCCGTGAACATCTCGATCTCCCCGGAATCCATGCGCACGGGCACCGCTACTTCCAGAATTCGCTCCGGCGTCACGATGCGCTTGACCATGCCGGCATCGAGTTGCAAAAGGGACCCCGCCCGCTCGATGAGCGAGACCACGTTCAACCACGGATTGAACGATTCTTCCGGGACGTCATTCGGTCCTGTGACCACGTTGTCACCAGCCTTTGTTGTCGCGACGGGCCTCGTTGCCCGCTGTCGAGAGGCTACGTCAGGCTCTCTTGATTCGTGTGGCAGTCGGCGGAAGTTGGTTACTATTCGGTCCGTTCCCTTATGAACTGGAGTTCACGACCATGAAGATTTCCACGATGCTCAGTTACTCGGGCGGCTTTAAGGAAGCGGCCCGCCAGGTCGCGGAGATGGAAAAGGCGGGACTCGACCTTGTCTGGGTTGCTGAGGCCTACGGCTTCGACGGTCCGTCGCTCATGGGATACCTCGCCGCACTCACCGAGACCGTGGAGATCGGTGCCGCCATTCTGCCGATCTACACCCGCACGCCGACGTTGATCGCGATGACCGCCGCAGGCATCGACGCGCTGTCGGATGGTCGCTTCCACCTCGGCCTCGGCGCCTCGGGACCTCAGGTCATTGAGGGCTTCCACGGTGTGCCCTACACGAACCCCCTGGGGCGCACGCGCGAAATCATTGACATTTGTCGCACCACCTGGAAGCGCGAGGCGCCCCTCACGCACCAGGGCAAGAACTACACCCTCCCGTTGCCGGCCGAGCAGGGTACGGGTCTCGGCAAGGCGCTCAAGATCATTGCGCACCCGGTGCGTAGCGAGATTCCGATCTGGGTCGCCTCGCTCGGTGAGAAGAACGTGGCCATGACCGCGGAACTCGCGAACGGGTGGATTCCGATTCTGTACGTGCCCGAAAAGGCCAACGACGTCTGGGGCGAGCCGTTGGCCCAGGGCTTCGCGAAGCGTGACCCGGCGCTCGGGTCGATGCAGATCACGGCCGGCGGCATGCTCGCCATTGGCGAAGGCGAGGACGTCCTCAAGCTCCGCGACCTGCAGCGTTCCATGATTGCGCTCTACGTCGGTGGCATGGGGGCGAAGGGCAAGAACTTCTACAACGAGCTGGCTCAGCGCTACGGCTACGAGAAGGAAGCGGAAGAAATTCAGGACCTCTACCTGGCCGGTAAGAAGCAGGAAGCCATGGCCGCCGTGCCCGCCGAGTTCTGCGAACTCACCACACTGTGCGGACCGGAAAGCTACGTCGCCGAGCGAATCGCCGCGTTCAAGGAAGCGGGGGTCACGCACCTGCAGATCCACCCCGTGCCCCAAGAAGGCCAGACCGCGGCATCGCTCATCGAAACGATCAAGCAGTACACCGAGTAGTTCGCGGCCACCCGGCCCGCGGGCTGGACGCCACGACGCGTCGCGGTACACATCAATAAAGGGGGGAACCGGATGCCGACAGCACCCGTGAATGGCATTGAGATCTACTACGAACAGCACGGTGATCCAGCACACCCCGCGCTGCTGTTGATCTCGGGGCTCGGCGCGCAGATCACGGGCTGGGACGCCGGGTTCCTCGAGAAGCTCTCGGGCGCCGGATTCTTCGTAACCGCTTTTGACAATCGCGACGTCGGTTTGTCGTCGTGGCTCGATCACTTCGGCATGCCGGACGCCGGACGCATCCTGACGGGAGAAGAGGCATCGCCCTATCTCCTGAGCGACATGGCCCGCGACGCCGCCGAGCTCGTTCGGTATCTCAACCTCGGCCCCGTCCACGTGGTCGGGGTCTCCATGGGCGGGATGATCGCCCAACAGTTCGCGATCGACCACCCGGAACTCACCACCACGCTCACGTCCGTGATGAGCACGCCGAATGCGAACGAGGTGGGCCAGCCCGAGCCCGAAATCCTGGTGATGATGCTCACTCCCCGGAGCGACGACTTCGAAGAATTCATGGTCCAGGAACTCGACGCGTGGCGTCGCACGTCCGGGCCGGGGTATCCGATCAACGAGACGTGGGTACGCCAACAGGCCGCCGCCGCGTGGGAGCGCGGGCGCAATCCGCAGGGCGTCATGCGCCAAATGGCCGCCATCGTCCAATCGCCCGATCGTCGCCCCTTGTTGGCTGCGGTGACCGTGCCGTCACTGGTCATGCACGGCGACAGCGACCCTCTCGTGACCTATCCCGGTGGCGAAGCCACGGCGGCGGCACTCCCGAACGCGACGTTTGTCACCTACCCGGGTCTCGGGCACTCCATGCCGGAGGTGTTGTGGGACGACATGATCGCCCAGATCGTGACGGTTAGTCAGCGCTCGTCGTAATCGACACGTCGCGTCCACCGGACTGTAGCCACGCGTCGTACATGCCGGCGTAGATGCCCTTCGCCGCCAGGAGCTCCGCGGGCGTTCCCATCTCCACGACGCCGCCGTGGTCGATCACGACGATGCGATTGGCGCGTTGGGCCGTCGTGAGTCGGTGGGCGATCAAGATGGCCGTGCGACCTTCGAGCACCTTGTCAAGCGCCCGTTCGATGACCGTTTCACTTTGCAGGTCGAGCGATGACGTGGCCTCGTCGAGCACCATCACGCGAGGTCGGGCGAGGAAGGCGCGCGCGAGAGCGATGAGCTGACGTTCTCCAGCGGAGAGGGTCTGACCGCGCTCGTGCACCACGGTGTCGAGCCCATTCGGGAGGCGCTCCACGAGGTCGCGCAAGCCCACGACGTCGATGGCTTCGTCGATTTCCTCGTTGGTGATCCCCTCGCGCCCGAACGCCAGATTGGTCCGAATGGATCCGGCAAACAGGAAGGGTTCCTGCGGCACAACACCCAATTGGCTGCGGAGGCTGCGCATGGTCACGTCGCGCAGGTCGACGCCGTCGAGCAGGATGCGCCCTTCGGTGGGGTCGTAGAAGCGCGTCACGAGCTTGGCCATGGTCGACTTCCCGGCACCGGTCGGTCCGACGAAGGCGACCGATTCGCCGGGCTCAATGGTGAGCGAGACGTGTTGGAGGACCGGAACCTCAGGGTTGTACCCGAAGCTGACGTCGTCAAAGGTGATGCGACCCTGGATCGGGGGCATCTGCGTGGCGTTGGCCTTTTCGGTCACCGAGGGAGCCACCTCGAGCAGCTCACCGAGGCGCACGATCGACGAGCGCCCCTGCTGGAGCAGGTTGTACTGCTGGACGAGCAACTGGATGGGCTGGAAGAAGCGACTCAGGTACTGGAAGAAGACCGTGAGCACACCGAGGGTCAGGGCACCGTGGAGGTACATGTTGCCGCCGATACCGATGATGAGCGCCTGACCGAGGATGCCGATCATGATCGTCACGGGGCCGTAGATGGCGTTCACGCGACCGGTGTACATGTTCGCGTCGCGGTACCAGCCGACCACGTGACGGTGGTTGCGAATATTGCGCTCTTGACGGTTGTTCGCCGTCACGACGCGAATGCCGTAGAGCGATTCGGAAAGGTCACTGAGCACGCCCGCAATACCGTCACGGCTGCGGAGATATCCCTTGGCCGAGGCCTGGTGGAACCACACGGAGAGCCCGAGGAGAATCGGCACCACGAGCACGACGGTCCAGAACGCCAAGGTCACGCTGTAGAGAAACAGAATGACGAGCATGATGATCATCTGCAGACCCTGCGCGGCGAAGGTGCTGATGCCGTCCTGAATCAGCTGTTGCAGGTTCTCGATGTCACTCGTCATGCGGCTCATCAAAACGCCGGCCTTTTCGTCAGTGAAGAAGTCGAGACTCAACCGTTGGAATTGGGTGAAGACGCGGATGCGGAGATCGTGCATGATCCGCGACGCGAGACGCCCGGTGACAACAACCTGGGAACGCTGCAAGACGGCGCTCACGCCGGCGACGAGCAGGTAGAGCCCGGCGCACCAGACGACGACCGACATGGAGTAGTGACCCTCGCGCATGCCGTGGTCGATGGCGTAGCCAATCAACAGAGGTCCCATGACCGCGGCGGCGCTGATCAAGATGACGAGCAGGGAACTGCCCACCACGCGTCCGGGATAGGTGAGCAGGAGTTGCATCAGGCTCAGATGCGTGGGTTCGTCCGGCGTCGGGAGTTGGGTGAAGTGAATGTCGGCGGGAGCGTGCTCGGGCTCCGTGGCGAGAATCTTGTTGACGCCGTCCATGAGTTCGGTAGGAATGCCGCCGAAGGGGAGGCCATTGCCCGCCGCCCCGGAGTGACCACCCATGAAGCCGCCACCGCCACCCCAACCGCCTGCGCCACCCCAACCCATTACGACGCCTCCGATGTTGTTTGCGCCAGAACCTCGGCATACAGAGGGGTGGTGGCGAGTAGTTCGTCGTGCGTGCCGGTCGCGACGACGGCCCCGTCTTCCATCAGGATGACGCGACTCGCGAGAGCGATGGTGGAAATGCGGTGGGCGATCACGAGAGTCGTGCGGTGCTCGAGGAGATGTTCGAGCGCGTCGTGAATTTGGGCTTCAACGTGCACGTCGATCGCACTGGTGGCGTCGTCGAGGATGAGGACCGGAGGATTGACGAGCAGGGTCCTCGCAATCGCGATGCGCTGACGTTGACCGCCCGACAAGGTGTATCCGCGCTCACCCACGACGGTGTCGTATCCCTCGGGCAGTTTCACGATGAACTCGTGCGCGTTGGCGGCGCGGGCGGCTGCTTCAACCTCGTCGCGCGTCGCGCTCGGTCGGCCGTAGGCGATGTTTTCGTGAATGGACACCGAGAAGAGGAAGGGCTCGTCGAGCACCATGCCGACTGCGTCCCGCAGTGACGGCAGTGTGAGATCGCGAACATCGTGACCGTCGATGGTGATACTTCCGCGGGTGACGTCGTAGAACCGATTGATCAGCCGCGCAACGGTGGACTTACCGGATCCGGTACGACCAACCAGTGCGACGGTCTCGCCTGGATTGACGTGGGCGGTGAAGCCGGAGAGGATCTCGGGACCGCTGCCGTACGCGAAGTGCACGTCGTTGAAGTCGATCGATCCCGTCGTATCTACTAGATCGAAGGCACCCGGCTTTTCCTGGATGTCGGGATTCTCGTCAAGAATTTCGAAGATGCGTTCCGCACTGGCGCGTGCGCGCTGACCCATCATGACGAGTTGGCCCATCATCATGAACGGCGCTTGCAGCATGACGAGGTACATGTTGAACGCGACGATCGTGCCCACGGTGGAGTGGTCGAAGATGACTTGGTATCCGCCGAAAAGCAACACCAGGGCAGCACCCAATTGCGGCAGGTTCTGCACCAAGGGGGTGTACTGCCCGCGAATATCCGCATCTTTGATGTACGACCAGGCAACTTTTTCCGCAGCGTCGGCGAGACGGTTGATCTCCGCCTCTTCCTGGGCGAAGGACTTCACCACGCGCACCCCGTTGACGTTCTCGTCCACAATGGTGGCAACGTCGGCCAAGCGGGCTTGGGTGATCCACGAAATGGGGAACATCATGCGTCGCATGCGGATGCCCACGATGTATAAGAAGGGCATCACCACCATGGCGACGAGGGCCAACTTCCAGTCAATGGTGAGCATGATGATGAAGGCGATCACGCCCGACGAAATCTGCACCAGGATGAGCGGCGCGAAGGTGGAGTACATCTGCACGCTGCGGATATCGCTGTTCGCGCGACTAATGAGCTGACCGGACTGCACGCGATCGAAGAAGCTAAAGGACAGCCAGGTGAGGTGCTCGTAGATGAGCGTGCGGAGGTCGGCCTCCACGTTGTAGGCGGTCGCGAACACGTATTGACGCGAGATGATGCCGAAGGCACCCGCGAGCAGGCCCACGAGGATGATCATCACGACGTCGTGGTGGAGGAGTCGAGAGAACGTCTCGACCGTGTGGGGACCGGAGAGATTCTTCGGCAAGTCGTGGTCGATCGCCGAACGCAGCATGTTTGGCACGAGAAGTTGCAGCAGCAAACTCAAGAATGAGCCCACGACGGCGACCGAGAAGGCGACCTTGTGCGACGCAATAACGGGGAGAATCCGCCGCCACCAGGGCAGGCTCGTATCGCGAGAGATCTGCGCCTTCGCACCCTTGTACTTGGACCTGACGCCGCCGAGGGGATTGACATCCGTCTCGATGTCGCGGTTTCCGACGGCATCGATCAATGATTTCCCCACTCGGGAGAGTCTACTTGTGGCTCCCTAGCCCCGAGCCGGGCGACCGAAGGTGGGTTGCGGAAGTGGCGAGCGTGCGGCGACAACTCTTTCGACGCGTTGCGCCACGTCGAGGACTGTCCACTCGTCGTGGGGTCGACCAACGATGGCGAGACCGACGGGCAAGCCACCCACCAGGCCAATCGGCACCGACATGATGGGCCACCCGGCAATCGCCGGAGCCATCGTGACGCAGCTGGCGAGTCCGCTACTGCCGCCATTGACGAGGTCGCTCTTCCACGCGGGTCCGTACGCCCCCGCGATCAGAACATCCGCGCCCTCGAGCGCGGGGACGAGACACGTCGTGGTGGCCCACTCGAGGTTGCGCGCACGCGCCTCGCGGTAGGCCTCCGCAGAAGTCCCACCGCTAGTGAGTGCCTGATCTAAGAATTCGTGCCCGAAGTACGGCAACTCGATATCGGCGTGGGCGTTTTCGTAGTCGACGATGTCGGCGAGGGACCGGGGTCCGCCCCCCGGACGTGCCGCGAGGTAGTCGTCCAAGCCATCCTTGAGTTCCGCGAGCAAGACCGTCAATTCGTCGGCCCATTCCGTCGGCCCGGGCAGGGCGACGTCTCGACGCACGCAGGTCAGACCGCTGGCGGCGACGGCGGCGATCGTCTCGGTGACGAGCGCGTCGGATGCCGGGTGGCCAATGAGCCAATTGGTTGCCACCGCGATGGTGGGTTCGTCACGCGACGCAGGTGCCGATGTGGCACTCAGGACGCCGAACATGGTCGCCACGTCGGCCACAGTGCGACCCATGGGACCGGGACTGTCCTGACTCGCGCTGAGTGGCACCACGTGGGTCGTGGGGACGACACCCACGGTGGGCTTGAGTCCGACCACACCGTTGACCGACGCGGGACACACAATCGATCCGTCGGTCTCCGTGCCGACTGCGAGTGGGGCGAGTCCCGCGGCCACGGCCGCGCCCGAGCCGGAGGACGAGCCCCCGGCGGTGCGGTCGAGTGCCCACGGGTTGGCGACGAGTCCTCCCGTGGCCGACCATCCACTCGTCGAGCGCGGGGAGCGCATATTGGCCCACTGAGAAAGATTCGTCGAGCCGAGAATGATGGCGCCGGCGTCGCGAAGTCGCTGCACCAGAGTCGCGTCGCGCGAGGGGCGACCCACGAGCGCGGAGGATCCCGCGGTGCCCGGAAGGCCCACCGCTTCGATGTTGTCCTTGATGAGTACCGGAATGCCGTGGAGGGGACCGCGGGACGTGCCATCGCGACGCTCGCGGTCGCGCTCGGCCGCCACCGCGAGCGCGTCCGGTGACACGGCCGCCACGGACCGCAGTGACGTCTCGGTGTCCGCGCGATCGATAGCGTCGACGCGAGCGAGGAGAGTCCGCACCAGTTCTTCGGACGTCAAACTCTCGTCCGCGAATCGCGCCTCGATGTCCGTGAGCGTCAAGGCGGCGAGGTCGTGGGAGTCGGGGTGCGGATCGAACATGCCGCCAGCGTAGAGGGCTAGTTCACGAATGCGAAAGCGAAACCGTCGTGACCCTTCGTGCCGACCGTCTGCATGGCGGTCGCGTCGAGTCGGGGGTGTCGACCAAGGAGATGAAGAACGTCCCGAGATCCCACTGTGCTCACGTCGTCTCTACTGTTATCGATGATCGATCCGCCACGCACGACATTGTCAACCACGATGACGGCCCCGGGTCGGCACAGCGGCACGATGAGATCGAGGTAGGACGGATTGTTCTGCTTGTCGGCGTCGATGAACGCGAGGTCGACGCGTCCGGCGACGTGGGGATCGTCGTGCAAGAGGGGGATGGTGTCGAGAGCGGGCCCGACGCGGACGTCGACGTAATCCTCCAGCGAGATCGACGCGAGGTTCTCACGCGCCACGTCGGCGTGGTGGGGATCGATTTCAAAGGAGATGACCCGACCACCCTGGGCTATCCCGGACGCGAGCCACGCCGCGGAATACCCGCCGAGGGTGCCGACTTCGAGCACGACATCGGCGTGGAGAATCCGGGCCATCAGTTGGAGCCAGCGACCAAAGACGGCGCTGACCTGAATCTCCGGCAGCCCCGCCTTCTTCGACCTTTCCGCAATGTCAGCGAAGGGATCTTCACCGAACGTGGCGCTTTGGAGGAAATGGTCGATGTCGGGGGCGAGTTCTGTCATTAACAAGTGTCTACGCCACGAGGAGGGGGGTGTCAATGGCGGGGGCGTATCGTGGGCGGCGTGAGTGAACTTTTTGTCGTCGACCACCCTCTCATCGCGGACAAGGTCCGCGAATTGCGCGATAAGCGCACGAGCAATCATGACTTTCTCCGATTGGCGGGTGAGATATCACGATTTCTCGCGTACGAAGCCTTTCGCGACGCGGTCGTGACCGAAACGACCGTCGACACACCGGTCATGGACGCCGCGCCCGCCGTGCGCGTCGACGAGGAATATCTGATCGTGCCCATCCTACGGGCGGGACTCGGGATGAGTCCGGCGGTGCAGAATGTCCTACCCCGCCACCGCGTGTGTCTCGTTGGTCTTCGTCGAAATGAGGAGACCCTGCAACCCGACGTGTACCTCGACGGACTTCCCGATCGACTCGAGGGAGCGTCGGTGGTGATTTGTGACCCCATGCTCGCGACGGGCGGGTCCCTCGTGTGCGTCTTGGACATGCTGCGCGCGAAGGGCGCGGGACACGTGACCGTCCTCTGTTTGATCGCCGCGAAGCCCGGCATTGAGCACGTGCGCGCGCACCACGACCGCGTGAAGATTGTCACCGCCGCCCTCGACGAACATCTCAATGAGATTGGCTACATCACGCCGGGGCTCGGGGATGCGGGAGACCGCCTTTTCGGTCCGCCCGTCCACTGAGCTACAGACCAATATCCTCGTGCCACACGTCGGGGTGGTTCGCAATGAATTCTGCGAGGAGCGCGGTGCACGCCGGGTCGTCAAGAACGAGCACCTCCACGCCGAACTCCTCGAGCCAGGGGTGACCCCCGTGGAAGTTCGTGGCCTCACCGATCACGACCGCGCCGATGTTGAACTGTCGAATCAGTCCCGAGCAGTACCAGCACGGTGACAGCGTGGTGACCATGACGCAGTCGGGGTAATCACGTCGTCGGCCGGCGGCGCGAAAGGCGTCGGTCTCGGCGTGCACCGACGCGTCATTGTTCTGGACGCGACGATTGTGTCCCGCGCCCAGCAACGTGCCGTCGCGATGAAAGAGCGCCGCGCCGATGGGAATGCCACCCTCGTCGCGACCGAGAAGAGCCTGCGCGTAGGCCGCGGCGAGCATGTCGCGGGCCACGTCCCGGCCAACGGGGAGCTTCGGATGCGTCGACACGCACTCAGTATGCTCCACTCGTGAAATCCCAGTGCTACGCCGTGGAGATTGGTACCCAGAGCGCGGAGTTGCCGCTCGTCTCCCTGTCCGACGAACTCACGCTCGCGCTGCTCATCACGGTGGATATGGGCGTGCGCTTTATTGAACAGGCCGGTCGAGAACTAGCGGACCTGCTGCGCGCACACGACATCGACGTGGTCGCGACGGTCGCCACGATGGGCATCCCGGTCGCTATCGAAGTGACGCGGCACCTCGGTCTTGATGAGTACGTCGTTTTACACAAGACGCCGAAAATCCACCTGTCCGACGCGATCTCTGAACCCGTGAGGTCCATCACCACCGCGCACGAGCAACGCCTCTTGTTCGATCGTGCCCGCATCGACGTCGTGGCGGGACGTCGCGTCGCCATTGTGGACGATGTGGTCTCTACGGGTGCGTCCACGGGTGCGGCACTTCGCCTGCTGCGAGGACTCGGGGCCGATGTGGTCGCTATCGGCGCGCTGGTGACTGAAGCGTCACTGTGGCGCGACGCATTGGGCGACGACGCCCACAAAGTACGGGCGCTCGGGCAGATTCCGGTCTTTCGTCCGGATGGCACGGGCGGACTCGTGGAGGATTGGCACGGCTAGGGCGCCCGCTCGACACGGCGCGTCACGTGTCGTTACGAGTACAACTCAGGTTCGAGTTCCTTCTGCGTTGCGACCTGCTTCTTTACGTACCCGGTCGCGAGCTCCAAGAGCGCGTAGAGGCCCGACGCGACCCCGATGCCGAGGTACACCGAGAAGTCGGCGCCGCCGTACCAACCCGCAGTGCACTGGCCGTGCACCAACGGGCCGCTGCACGACGAGCCCCAGAGATTCGCAATGGGTGTCATCCAGTGGAAGGGGAAATTAATTGGCGGATTTTGTTTCGAGTACGCCATCAGCGACACGACCATGCCCATCACGAAGGCAACGATGGCGTTCCAGTTAACGCCGCGCGCGCCAAAGTAGAGGCTGTCGGGACCGGTGCGTTGGAGGTGCTGGGGGTTGTACCGGAACTTTCGTAGAACCCAGTCGGTCATGAAGATTCCGAACCAGGGAGAGATCCACACGATGATCACGCCGACGAAGATTTTCATGAACGTGAAGAACGAGGATCCGAAGGTGGCGTAGATCGTGAGAGCGCCGGCGATGCAGCTATCGAGCACCACGGCCTGGTAGCGCTTGAGGCGCAGGCCCATGGCCTGCAGCGACACGCCCGAAGAGTACAAGTCGAGAGAGTTGATCCCGAACAACTGCACGATCGCGAACACCATGAACACCGCCACCAGCCAGTGCGGAATCAGGGTCTGCTGCTGGAAGGCACTGAAGGGATTGGATCCGTAGGCGATCGTGTTCTGCTGTCCGGTCGTTAAGAACGTGAACGTCAGTGCGCCGAGAGTCATCATCAATATTTCGGGAACGGCCGTGGCGAGGAAAATCCAGCCCACCACCGCGCCGCGATGCGCGTCGCGCGGCAAGTAGCGGGTGTAGTCGTTGCCGCACTCGGTCCACCCGAGCCCCGACAACGCAATCGTGAACGCGAGGCCCGCCATGTAGACCGGCCAGCCGCCGTAGAACTCACTGGCCGGAAAACTTCCGTGGCCGTGATCGACCGCGACGAACGCCATCACCACGAAGATGCATCCGAAGGGGATGATGAGCGCCCGCAGAACTTTCACCATCGTCGCGTGGCCCAGGTAGGGGAGTACTGCCTGGACCGCGGCCGCGACGATGATGAACGCCACCTTGTCGAGTGACGTGGCGCGCAGTCCCGACATGGTCCACAACACGATCGTGGCACCCACGATGAGAATGAGTCCTTCGGCTTCGAAGCCCAATTGCGTCAGCCAATTGAAGACGCTCATGACGCGTGCGCCACGCACCCCAAAGGAGGCGCGGGTGATGGTGAAGGCCGTCGTTCCGGCCTCTTGACCCTGCAGCGACGCGAACCCCAAGAGCACGAAGGAGAGGTTGCCGATCACGATGATCGACAGAGCGGTCCAGAAGCTGAAACCGAATCCCATGAGAATCGCCCCGTAGACGAAGTACTCCACATTCAGTGCGGACCCGGCCCACATGGCGCCGATGTTGCGTGGCGTCGCCCAACGCTCATTTTCCGGAATGAAATCAATCCCTCGCTGCTCGACGTGAAAGGCAATGTCGTCGAGAGGTGTTGCAACCGGTGTACTGGGCGATGGGGACACACTTCCTCCTTGAGGCGACAGGCGAAGCCGGTGACGTCGATGCGACGTGTTTGTGGCGACCACCGCATTCTTACTGACGACGAGCGCTTTTTCGGTCGGCGTGTGTTAACATCGGGTTGCTAGCGTCGCTCGAGTAACGTCTTCTTCTCCACTCGTGCACGCGCGCCAACTCACGAAGGACTTTGGAACCTTCCGTGCCGTGAACGGCATTTCCTTCGATATTCCTCGGGGAGAAAGTTTTGGTTTTCTCGGGCCGAATGGCGCGGGAAAAACGTCCACGATGCGCATGGTGTCCGCCGTGGCCCGACCGACGTCGGGCGAGTTGTCCATTTTTGGTCTTGATCCGCACCACGACGGCCCCGCTATTCGTGCGCGTCTAGGTGTCGTGCCCCAAGAAGACACCCTGGAATTGGAACTGACCGTTCTCGACAACCTGCTGATGTTCGGCCGGTACTTCGATCTCTCGCGGTCCGTCGTACGAGAGCGCGCCAAAGAGTTGCTCGAGTTCGCCAAACTCACTGAGCGCGCCAACGATAAGTGCGACAACTTGTCCGGCGGCATGAAGCGACGCCTCACGATCGCCCGCTCCTTGCTCAACCAACCAGAGTTGCTCATCCTCGACGAGCCAACGACGGGGCTCGACCCGCAGGCGCGACACTTGTTGTGGGAGCGCCTCTACCGCCTCAAGAGCGACGGCGTGACATTGGTCATCACCACCCACTACATGGACGAAGCCGAACAGCTGTGCGACCGCCTGGTGGTGATGGACCACGGCGACATCGTGGCCGAAGGCGCTCCGCGCGCGCTCATTACCCAACATTCGACGCGCGAGGTGCTCGAACTGCGCTTTCCCTCCGACGTCACCACCCCGCCGGTCGACATGCTGGCGCCGCTCGCCGAACGCCTCGAAGTCTTGCCGGATCGCGTCCTGTTGTACGTGCATGACGGTGACGACACCTTGCGCGCCGTGCACGCGGCCGGCGTCACGCCCGTGAGTGCTCTCGTGCGTCGCTCCACCCTCGAAGACGTCTTTCTTCGTCTGACCGGACGAACGTTGGTGGACTGATGACGCTTCTGGCGACCAAGGGTACGTCGACGCGGTTTCGCCCGACGTGGTGGCGGGCGGTGCTTTACGAAGCCGAGTTCTATTCGAAGACCTGGCGCGCGTCGGTGATCAGCAGTTTTTTGTTCCCAATTCTCTACCTCTCCGCCATGGGACTCGGGGTCGGGCACCTTGTCTCGGCGCACACCGGTTTGATTGAGGGTCACACCTATTCCCACTTCATCGCGCCGGGACTCCTCGCCATCACGGCCATGCAATTAAGCGTCGGGGAATGCATGTGGCCCGTTCTGGCGAGTATCAAGTGGGTGCGCACCTATCACGCCGCGGTGGCGACACCACTCGAACCGGATGACCTCGTCGACGGGAAAGTGCTGTGGCTCGCGGGTCGATTGTTCGTGACGACGGCGGTGTACGCCGTCATCATCACGTGCTTCGGGGCGACCACCTCGTGGACCGCGCTCTTCTTGCCGTTCATTGGTGCACTCATTGCGGTCGCCTTCGCCGCCCCGCTCATGGCCTTTTCGTCACGGGTGGAATCCGACGTGACCTTCACGATGCTGTTCCGTTTCGCCATTGTGCCGATGCTGCTCTTCTCGGCCACGTTCTATCCCGTGAGTCAGTACCCCGTCGGGATTCGGTGGATGGTGCAACTCATGCCGCTGTACCACGGCGTCGCGCTGTGTCGTGCCGCCGCGTTCGGTTCCGGCTCGCTGCTCGCGATCGCGACGCACGCCGCAGTCCTCATTGTCATGACCGTCGTGGGTCTCTTCTTCGGGCGGCGCAATCTGCGCCGGCGTTTGGTGGACTGATGAACAGTGTTCTGCGCGTGACACCGTCGCTGAGCTTTGGCTCGCGGCGCAGCCTTTACATTCTCGAGCGCAACATCATGGCCTACAAGAGACAGTGGCCCGTGTTCGTGTCGGGGTTCTTCGAGCCGTTGTTCTACCTCCTCAGTTTGGGGATCGGACTCAACTCGTTAGTGGGACATCTCGACGTCGGCGGTCAGAGTGTGTCCTACGCGGCCTTTGTGGCGCCGGGCATGCTCGCCACGTCATCGATGAATGGTGGTGTCATCGATTCCATCTACAACGTGTTCTTCAAGTTGAAGGTCTCGCACGTCTACGAACCGGTGCTGTCCACCCCGCTCGACGTCAACGACGTGGCCCTCGGTGAAGTGTGGTGGTCGTTGACGCGAGGCGCCCTCTACGCCACGTCCTTCATCATCTGCATGGCACTGCTGGGGGACGCCGGATCTCCGTGGGTGATTCTGTGTTTGCCGGGCGCCGTCCTGACGAGTTTCGCCTTTGCGTGCGTGGGACTCGCCGCGTGCACCTACATGCGATCCTGGCAGGACTTCGACACCGTCACATTGGTCACGTTGCCCCTGTTCTTGTTCTCTGCGACGTTCTTTCCCTTGTCGCTCTACCCCACGTGGCTCGCATCCATTGTGATCTTCTCCCCGCTGTATCAATCGGCGACCTTGCTGCGCGGTCTGAGTCTCGGCAGCTTCTCCTGGGTGATGCTGGTGCACGTGGCGTATCTCTTCGTAATGGGTCTGGTCGGCCTCAGCGTTGCCGCACGTCGGTTCCAGCGCATCCTCGCGCCCTAGCGGTACATTGCGCGCATGGATCCCTACGCCGCCGCGTTCCACGAGAGTCGTCGCGCCATCATCGAACTCGTCGACACTTGTCCCGAGGAGGAGTGGCTGGCGACCTCGCCGCTCACACCTCAGTGGCGCGTGCGCGACGTTCTCGCACACCTCGTCGGCGTAGGCGAGGACATTGCGGCCGGACGATTTCCCTCCGGCGACATGAACGCGTGGACGGCCGCACACGTCGAACGCGGCCGAGACCTCAGTGTTCACGAGCTCGCGCAGATGTGGTCTGCCAACACCATCGCGGACGCGTTCAACGAAGCGTTCGCGCAGATGCTCTTCGATCAGATCACGCACGAATACGACATTCGCTACGCGCTCGGACGCCCCGGATCAACAGACACTCCGGGCATTCGACTCTCCGTTCGTTTCGCCAAGAACATCGTTCGCGGCGAACGCCCGGTGGTGCTGTGGTTGGACGGTGAGGAGTGGCGAGTACGTGGCACGGCGGACGAGGAGAACCCCTTCACCTTGACGTCGTCACATTTCGAGTTCTTGCGCGCCGCCACCGGTCGGCGAAGCCTGCAACAAATTCGCGCGATGGACTGGTCGGACGACGTGACCTACGTCGAAAATCTGATGTTTGGTTCCGGATTCTTTTCCCCCGCTCCCTTCGACGTCGTCGAAGATTCACGAAATTAAGGACCTCTTAGGAGTTCTGCATCGACTTCTCACGTGCGATGTCGAAACTGTCGGTCATCGGGAATTCCCCCGATCGAACCGAAAGGAAGTTCCTATGTCTCATTCCTTCAATTCCCCCCGTCTCCGACGCGTCAGCGCCACGGTGGCCTTGGCTGCGGGCCTGGTGGCCGGTGGCGTCAGCGTGGCGTCCGCGTCCACGACGACTCACGCCAGCGCCACGACGCACGTGTCGCAGAAGCACGGCGCCGGTCCCACCCAAGGCGGCCCCGGAGGTCCTGGCGATCATGGTGGGCCTGGTGGAGCAGGTGGCACCGTCAGCGCCGTGAGCTCGTCGTCCATCTCGGTGACGACTCTCGACGGCAAGACCCTGACGTTCGCGATCACCTCGACGACCACTGTCGACAAGGGCCACGCCGCGGCCTCGTTGAGTGACGTCGTCGTGGGCGAGCGGGTCATGATCCGCCCGGCCGCGCCGGGTTCGGCGACCGCCGCAGAGATCGACATCGCGGTGCCGCACCTCGGGGGCCAAGTGGTCTCGGTGTCCGGTGACGTCATCACGGTCAGCGACCAGGACGGTTTCTACCGGACGATCGACGTGAGCAGCGCCACGACGTACACCAAGAGCGGCGCTACCGCGTCCTTGTCGGACATCACTGTCGGCACTTTTGTGATGGCTGAAGGGTCGGTTGACGCGAATCACACGACCCTGGACGCCACCAGCGTCAACGTGGGTCTGCCGACGCCGCCGTCGAACGGTGGGGCTGGCGCACCGCCCGCGATGTAGTACTCCACGGGCCGTTTTCACGGCTACGAAGAATCCCAGTGCCCGGCGGCTCGTGTCGCCGGGCACTGGGCATTTCGGAGTTCTTGATGAGGTGGGTGCCTGTCCGCGAACGGCGGAATTTTTCAGTCGAGTTTGTGCAAAAGATCACGTGGGAGGTGCTCTTGCATCTGCCGGAGGATTCTGTATAGTTCGCTCTACGGCACCATCCATGGGGGGCGGTGCCAGTGATGAGATTTCGATCTCAAGAATGAAGGGGGAATCGTGCCAAATACGTACGATCGTCGAACTTTCCTTACACACTCCGCCGCGACCGTGGGTGGCGTCGCGATGGCCGGGACGGTCGTTGACTCGATCCTTTCCGACGTCGCGGGTGCATCGGGTGTGGGAGTTGGTTCTGGAAAGCCGGTTACGGGCGGAACGTTGACCGTCGGCATCACGTCCGACGTCACCAACCCGAGCACGTTCTCCGGTCAGACCGGCAAGTTGGACGCCAACGGCTTCTGTGTCGCGAACGCGATCTTCGACACCATCTTCTTGGTGAACACCGCTGCGAACAGCTACCTGCCGAACCTGGGTCTGTCGGCGACGCCGTCGAACAACTACCAAACGTGGACTATTCAGCTGCGTCAGGGCGTGCAGTTCCACGACGGATCGAACTTCACTGCGCAGTCGGTCGTGGACAACTACACGGCGGCCAAGCAAAACGCCACCGTGGGTACCGCCATTGCGCCCTTGCTGCACGACGTTCAGGTCGGTGGCAACGCGCACGAAGTCGTGTACAACGTGAAGTTGCCGTGGGTGACCTTCCCGTACTACTTGGCTGAACAGCAGATCGCGTACATCGCCGGTCCCGCCATGTTCGCCAATGGCTACAGCGGTGCGCCGATCGGCACCGGACCCTTCCGTGCCGCGAATTTGTCGAGCGCGAGCAACTGGGTCCTCGGTTCGCACTCCACGTGGGTGAAGAACACGAACTACTGGCGCAATGACGCGTCGGGTAATTCGCTGCCCTACCTCAACAGCATCGTGTTCAAGGTGATCGTCGACCCGTCGACCCGTCTGAGCTCGCTGCGCTCGGGTTCGATCAACATGGGTATCTTCACCGATGGTCAGTCGATCAAGTCCATCGAAGGTGGCGTCACCTCGGGCGGCAAGAAGGTCGCCTTCCTCGACGACCGCAACTCGATCCGTCAGCCGTCGATGAACTGCCTCATCTGCAACGTCCAGGGCAAGACCGAGTTCACGGCGCTGGCCGGTGGTGTTAACCCGTCGACCCTGAAGTGGCAGAACGGCTACATCGCCCCGGTGTCCGACATCCGTATCCGTCAGGCGTTCGCGTACTCGATCAACACCGCGACGTACCTCAAGACCATCGACGACGGCATCGGTGCTGTCTCGAACGGTATCTTCCGTACGAGCTCGGTGTACTACAAGAACCCGAACTACCCGGCCTACAGCACGTCGAAGGCCAAGGCGGCCGTGGCGGCCTACAAGGCTGCGAACAAGTCGTGGAACGGCAAGATTGCCCTGAACTACGTGTCGCAGTCGAAGACGGCGCAGACCGGATACTCCTTCATCGCCGCTGCGGTGAAGCCGGCGGGCATCACCCTGGTCCCGAACCCGATGTCCCAGGCGACGCTGATCCACCAGTGCATCGTGAAGGAGTACGACATCGCGACGTGGAGCCAGTTTGGTGGCATCCTCCCCGACCTGAACTACGTCTGGTGGGACTCGGGCAACCTGGCGAACTTCGCCGGACTGGCCGATCCGGCTGTCCAGAGCGCGATGCAGGCGGCCTTGGGTGCTCCGAACGTGGCCGACCAGATCAGCAACTGGCAGACGGTGAACAGCAAGTTTGCTCAGGACCTGCCGTACATCTGGTTGGACGAGACGGTGTCGTGCTGGGCCGCGCAGGCCACGGTGCAGAACTGGGCGAACGCCCACGCTCCCTCCGCCGGTTCGGTGAACTCCACCACGCCGGTCTTCAACCCCGAGGGTGGATCGATCCTCTGGGCGGAGATCTGGCTGTAACACCTATCTCCCTAGGAGATGTTCACTGGGCGGCGCCTTCGGGCGCCGCCCAGTGCTTTTTGTCCCTACTGCGTCGTGCCACGGTGTTTCTGACGGCATCACCCGCCACAGCGCTGGTCGACTTACGCGGATGCTCGGACCCGACCGCGAACGCCACGCCACCACCACAGGAGCGTCAACGTGCAGACGGCCGACGTGAGTGCGACCACAGTAAACGGCAATGTGGGCGCGACGGAAAAGAGCGCGCCGGCGCTCGCGGCGCTCGCGGCGAGGGCTGCTGTGTTGGCCGTGGTCGAGAGACCTTGACGTCGGCCCATCTCGCGGGAGGTTGCTCCTTGCGAGAGCAATGACGACGTCGACGGCGTCGAGAGGGCGGCGCCCACGGACTCCAGAGGTCCGAGACAGATGAGGATCACGTTGTTGTGCACGTGGGGATACAACGACAAGAAGAAGGCGGCGTTCAGGAGACCACAAATCGAGATGATCTTTCGATTCGCGTGATCGGCCAACCAGCCGCCCGCTGAACTGAGAAAGACCCACGGGATACAGAACAACGTCCAACTCAAGCGAATCTCCAGCGTGGTGGCGTGGTGAGAATTCATGAGCAAACTCCAACACGCTTCGTAGACGCCGATGCACAAACCAATGGACACTGCCGCGACGAGCGCGCCCACCAGTTGAGATGACCACTGAATGGGCGGTAACTCCTCGTGGGTGCGCACGTCATCGCCAAGATCCGCGTGCAGCGCTCGCCACGACGCGAGCAGACTCGCGACGCCGGCCGCGAAGAAGGCCCACCCGAGGCGGGACAACGGAAAGAGCGAGCCCACCACCGGACCAATGGCCATACCGAGCAACTGCGCGGCGAGGATGCGAGAGATGGCGCGTCCGCGCTCGCTCTCGGGAAACAGCGCCGAGACGGCCGCGAGAGACGCCACTTCAATAGCTCCCGCACCCGCACCCTGCACCGCGCGACTCACGGCGAACCACCCCGCGTTGAGAGGCAACAGGAATGTCGTACTCGCCACGCCGTACGCGACGAGACCCGCGACCAAGACGGGGCGTCGTCCGACGCGGTCGGAGAGATGACCCACGACGAATTGGGTACACAGACCCGCGACGAAGAACGCCGACATGATCACGCCGATCATGGTGGGTGTCCCGCCCCGCTCCTTCAAAAAGAGGGGGAGAAGGGGCAGACCAAGGGTCGCCCCCATCCACTGCAGCCCCACAATGATGGTCAGACTGCGCAACGTCCGTTGCCGGTCCGACGGTGCCACGACGACGACGCTACCGGGTGGGCACTGCGGGCGCGTTCACGGGGGCACGTTGTCGGCACCGCGGCCCGCGGGTCCCTATGATCCCGCCGTGGTCTTCGAATCCGCACTGCCTAGCCCCCGAAGTTCACTCATTCACCCTCGGCGATGGTGGTTCGTGGGGTCGTCAGGCTCCGGGAAGACCACGTACGCGCGCCACCTTGCGGCACAACTCGGTGTCCCCCACATCGAAATGGACGCGCTGTTCCACCAGGCGGACTGGACGCCGGCGGAGGCTGCGGCGTTCCGCGCCTCCATCGACGCGGCTACCGCGGTCGATGGCTGGACGATGGACGGCAACTACTCCGCTGTTCGCGATCTGTCCTTTCATCGTGCGGAGGTGATGGTGGCACTAGATTTCCCGCGCTCGCTCGTGATGCGCCAACTGATCCCTCGGACGCTGCATCGTCTCGTGACGCAGCAGGAATTGTGGAACGGCAATACGGAGTCGTGGAGCAATCTGTGGCGCTGGGACCCCACGCGGTCCGTCATCCGGTGGTCGTGGACTCGTCACGCCGCGGTGAAAGAGCGCATCGACTGGTACGAGCGTCTGTGTGCGGTGCGGGGAACGACGTTCATCCGCGCCCGCTCCCACGCGGAGGTGCGCGAGGGTATCTCTCGTGTTCTCGGAACCGACATCTTTCTAGGATGACGTGATGGACCTCGACCTTCGCGATCGCGCATTTCTCATCACCGGCGGCACTGACGGACTCGGGTTGGCGCTGGCGCGCACCTTGGTCGACGAAGGCGCGCGGGTGGCCGTGTGCGGTCGCGACGCGGGTCGAGTCGAGGCGGCGCGTGACCTTCTCGGACCGTCGTCGATGTCGGTTGTCGCAGACGTGACCGACGAACAACAACTTGACGACTTCATTGATCGTGCGCTCTCCACGTTCGGACGACTCGACGGCGCGGTCAGCAACGCGGGACACGCGTCGGCCGGCCCCATTGCGTCCTCGAGTGATCAGGCGTGGCGAGACGACTTTGCCCTCAAGGTTGTGCCCGCCGTTCACATTGCGCGTCGCACGCTGGACGCGCTCGCGGAGACCGCGGGCTCTTTTTTGAGCGTGTTGTCCATCACCGCCAAGGCGCCCAACGCGAATTCCACACCGACGGCCGCGTCTCGCGCGGCGGGTCTCGCCCTCACGAAAGCGCTCGCGCACGAGGTGGGCGTGCGCGGCGTGCGTGCCAACGCCATCCTGATTGGACTCATCGAGTCGGGGCAATGGGTGCGCGCGGCGCAGCGCGGTCAGATGGATGAAGCCGATCTCTACGCCGCCATCGTGGCCGATCAGAAGATTCCGCTCGGTCGTTTCGGTCGCGCCCGCGAGTTCGCTGATCTCGCGGCGTTTGTGCTCTCGCCGCGCGCGAGCTATCTCACCGGGGTGGGTATCAACCTCGACGGAGGCCTCTCACCCGCGACGTGATCTATCGCAACGCGACGGCAATCGCCGCGAAGTGACACCCCGCCCCAATCAGGGTGAAGGCGTGAAAGAGTTCGTGGTACCCGAACACTCGAGGTGAGAGGGCGGGACGCTTCGTCCCGTAGAACACGGCGCCGATTGAGTACGCGAGTCCCCCCGCCACGATGAGTGAGAAACACAGCGCGCCACCGCCTCGGTAGATCTGGGGCATCACCGCAACGGCCGCCCATCCGACCACGAGGTAGGGGAGCGTGTTCACCCACTTGGGTGTGTCGAGGGCGAGTTGGCGAATCAAGATGCCGACCGCCGCGCCACTCACGATCACGACCATGAGCACCGTGCGTATGGTGCCGTGCATGGTCAGCCCGGCGATGGCGAGATAACTACCGGTGATGGCGAGGAAGATCGCCGAGTGGTCCGCGCGGCGCATGCGGCGACGCGCCGCCGGTTGCCACTGAATCCGATGGAACGCCGCGCTTGTTGCCATCATGGAACCAACACCCACGACGTAGCAGAGCACCCAACCCACTTCTGCCAAGGTGGAACACCGCATGAAGAGGATGGGCGAGCAGCCGAGGAGAACGATCAGGCCGACCAGATGCAGCCAGCCCCGCAGGAGGGGTTTGACGTGCGGAGTCTCTGGCGTCGCCGACGTGACTGAGGCACTCATGACTGCAGACTACTGGTCGGTGCCTCTAGAGCACTTGGCACTGCCAGAGAATGACGATCGACAATGCCCCGTACAAGAAGGGTGAGACGGCGGGCGCTAGTCGTTGGGAATGCGCCACCACGCGCGGGTGCCGCGCGAGAGCTCGCGCGAGAGTGATCACCACGAGGTCAAGAAGAACGAAGATCCCCGCGACGAGCACGCCCCGCGCCACGCCACCCGCGCGGAATAGCGGTATCCACACCGCCAGGTTGTCGCCGCCGAAGGCAATGGTGACGAGCCCCGTCGTGACGGCGCCGCGCGCCACGACGTGGGCGTCATCACGACGGTGTCGCCACGCGTGAACGGCGAGCGCTAGTGGTGCGACCGCCAAGACGCCCACCCACTGCACGGGAAATCCACTGAGAACGGAACCGACGGCAGCGGACATCGCCACGAGTACCACGAAACCAATCAATTGTCCAAGAGTTGCACGCCCCTGTTTCGCGCGGGGCGTGATGGCCAACTGCGCGGCGAACGCGACGCCGTTGTCGATCATGGTGCCCACAAATGCCGCCACCGCGACGGCAATGGTCGCGGTCAGAGTGTGCACGCGCCGAGGATATCGGGCCCCAAAACGCAGACCTTGAGGAGTAGGGTGATTTATCGGAGGTTGGTCATGAATTCCCACGTGCTGCCACCGTCGCCAGCACAGCTCGAGGCGGCGCGCCGCGTTGTTGCTGATCACCTCACACCGACGCCGACCGTCGCGCTCTCCGTGCGAGGCCGCTCCGTCTACGCGAAATTGGAATCTCTGCAGGTGACGGGATCCTTCAAGATCCGCGGCGCTCTGGCCGCTATCGACGCCGCCCGGCGTGAGGATCCTTCAGGGGCCGTCATCACGTCATCCGCCGGGAATCACGGGCTCGGCATCGCGCACGCGGCCGGTCTTCTCGGCGCTCGTGCCACCGTCGTGGTCCCCGCCAATGCGTCGGCGGTCAAAGTCAAGAAATTGCGCGATTACGACATCGAGTTGATCCAAATCGGATCCTCCTACGATGACGCTCAGGCGCACGCCCTCGCGCTGGCCGAGGAGCGATCGGTGCGCTACATCTCTCCGTTCAACAACACCCACGTGGTGGCTGGTCAATCAACCGTCTTTGACGAAATGCTGGAGCAGGCTCCGGATCTCGAGCACATCGTGGTCTCGGTGGGCGGCGGCGGTCTGATTTCAGGCACGTTGATGTCGCGCGCCGCACGTGGGCGCACCGATATTCGCGTGACCGGTGCACAACCGGAGAATTCCGCCGCGCTGTTCCACGTCCTCCGCGGCGCCACGATGAGCGAAGTGCACCACGAACCCACCATTGCCGACGGCCTGGCGGGCGGTGGTGACGACGGTGCGATGACCAACGCGCTCATTGAGCACTACGCCGTTCCTCTCGTGCTGGTGCCGGAGGCCGACATTCGCCACGCGGTGCGCGAGATCGTCGAGTCATCGGGTCTGGTTATGGAGGGTTCCGCCGCCACGGCCCACGCCGCGATTGCCGTAGGGCTCGTCGATGACGAGGTGGGACGCCTGGGCTTCATTGCGTCGGGGCGCAACATCGCCCACGATCTGCTGCTCGAACTGCTCGGCGGACCTGCGTCGGTGTGATCCGCGCGCGACGCTCCTAGAAGAGCGAGGACGCCTCGCTCGGGGCGATCAGGTCGGGACCGTCATTACGAACATTGCCGACAGCGGCGCCCACCCCGTAGTGGGTCAGCGTTCCTACCGGTGCGGCGTCCAACATCGCGACGCGCACGGCGGGGTCCTCGTGAGGAGCGTCGAGCCAGGTGTGCCACTCATCGCGCTCCAGCACCACCGGCATACGGTCGTGGATCTCGTCCATGTCCTCATTGGGCGTGGTGGTGATGATGGTGCACGTCTGGATCATCGGCGCATCGTCGGGTAGTTCCGGGTCGCGCCAGAACTCGTGGAGTCCGGCGAGGCAGAGAACGTCGCCGTCGCGACGCGTGAAGTAGTGGGGTTGCTTCGCTCGTCCGGGTCGGTGGTCCCATTCGTAGAAGCCGTCGACTGTCACAACGCACGGCCGCTTCGCGAACGCGCTACGAAACGATGGTTTCTCGGCGACAGTTTCCGCTCGCGCGTTAAAGAGGCGATTGGAGATCGCACGATCCTTCGCCCATATCGGCAGAAGGCCCCACCGGTAGCGGTCGAGAACGAGGTCCTCGGCTCCGGTGAGGGCGAAGAGACTGCGCTGGGGACCGACGTTCCAACTCGGCCGCCCCTCGGGATCGAGTCCTGCGGCGAGAGTGGCGTCCAGCAGACGCGCGAGTCGAGCCGGGGGAGTGAACTGAGCAACGCGACCACACATAGGGCCTCCTTGTGCTCAGAATAATTCGCCTGTTACCTCACGCGCCGAGGGCTGGTGACCCCCGGCGCGTGAGGTAACTACCGGCTTACTTGACCTTGTTGAACACGTCCTTGCCGAAGGGGACCAGACCGGTAGCCGCGGCGAATCCGAGGTGACCGAGCTTGTCCGTTCCGCCGGTCGTAAGGCCCAGCAGGTCCTCGTAGCTCCGCAGGGCCGAGTAGTGGTTGTACTGGCCCGTGGTGTCGACGGATCCCGCCTTGATGTAGAGGGGGTTGAAGAGCACGGCGCCCACCTGGCCACCTCCGGGGGCGGTGGCGTTCTTCTTCGCGCCCGCCTGACCGGGCGCCACCACGTTGGGACCCGAGGTCTCGTGGCAGCAGCTCGTCGTGCTCGAGTCCGACTCGTCGAAGGTGAGAACGACGAGCAGGGTGCCCGAGGTGTAGGCCGGAGAACTGAAGATGGCCGGCATCCAGGTGCGCAACCACGCGTCGGCGCCCGTGAGGCCGCCCGCGTTGGTGCCGAGGCTGTTCGTACCCGCGCAGGTCCCGTCGTGGCCGTCATTGCACACATTGGGCGTGATGAACCCAAACATCGGGGTGGTCGCCAGATTGGACAGATCCGACATCAGGTGGCCCGACGATGACGGCTTACCGTTGCTGAGCGTGCCGAGCGGCACGACGTTGGCGTCACATTCGGCCGTCTTGTCGATGATCGAGTGGAAGTACATAAACCCGTTGTGTCGGGTGGCGTACTGATCCGAGGACGTGCCGAGCTCCGCGCTGTCGGCACTCCCGAGCACGGGGTGGGCGCAGTCGGTGCCGCCGGTGGCGTCGGTGGCCCCACCGTCACGACTCGGGGTGTTTCCCATGTCTTCGGCGTATTCGCGCCACTGGGCGACGTGGCTCACCTGGAAGGGCGGGTACTTAGCGTCGAGCTGACTCGCGATGGTGGGCACGCTGGCCGGGTACACGCACCCGTTGCCATCAACCTGTCCGGGGTTCGTTGACGTCTTCTTGTCGGGGGTGCCGGGTGTGACGTTCACGTAGCCGAAGAGGGCGCCCGTGACGGTGCCGATGCAGTCGTCTTGCGTCGCGGTGGTCGGTGCCTGTCCCGAAATCTGGGCGATGTAGTTGTCCAGGCTGTGGTGTCCAGTGCCGTAGTACTTCTCGACCAACTCACCTTCGGCGAGCAGAGTGTGGTTGAGGTAGGTCGCCGGCGAGGTGGGCGAGAAGGTGTCGGCGTAGTTCTCGTTTTCGAGGTCGATGACCAGAATGTGCTTGATGTCGCCCACGGGCAGGGCGGCGCGCACGACGGTGGCGTGGGGCGCCCGCGTCGCTCCAGCCGTGCTCGCGACGAGGGGGAAACCCACGCCCACGACAGCCAGGGCGATCGCGGCGCTGTGCCAGCGACGATGGCGACGACGAGGGGATACCGACAGGGACTTCTCGATCATGACAACCTCCACCTGCGCGACGGGCCTGTCCCGTGCGGTCACTCGGGGACTGTACGAGGGGTGGCTGAACCACGGGCGACAACCGCGGGGACGAGAAATTCGTTTTGCGTGACGGCGGTGGGATGTGTCGAGGAGCTCCAGTGGCGCGTGTCACCCGGCTTCACTACAGTACGAACATATGTTCGCTTTTTCTACTCCTCGCCCCCCTGTTCCGACCGATCTGGTCTCTCGCATTCGCCCTCTCGCGAGTGCGTCGAGTCGTCAAATTCCCGTGGCGGCACCGTGGAGTGATCTGCTCCCGGAGGGTGCTTTGCGTCGAGGAAGCACCGTGGCGGTGAGCGCTGCGCCGGGTGCGGGGGGACTCACATTGGCCCTGAGCCTGTTGAGTGGACCCAGCGCTCGCGGCCACTGGTGCGGCGTGGTGGGAGTGGACGACCCGGGTGTTGTCGCGATGCACGAACTCGGGGTGGATCTGCGTCGGGTGCTCTTTGTGCCTCGCCCCCGTGGTGCCTGGGCCGAAGCGGTGGCGGATCTGGCCGAAGGGGTGGACCTCGTGATGGTGCGTCCTCCCTCCCGCGCCGCACACGGAGCGGCTCGACGACTGATGGGTCGAGTGCGAGAACGTGGTGTGGTCCTCCTCGTCGTGACGGAGGCCGCGGCACCGTGGCCATTGCCGGTGGATCTTTCCTTGGAGGTGCTCAGCGCGCAGTGGCGTGCGACGTCGCGCCTCGAGTCTCGTCACGCTCTCATTCGGGTGAGCGGACGAGGGACCGCTCGACGGGCCAGTGAGCACGTGGTGGTTCTTCCCGACCCGACCGGACGGGTCTTGGCGAGCTGACGTGGAGCGGCTTCTCGCGGTGTGGGTCGCCGACATGGCGACGGAGACTGACGATGGCGCACACGCGCGTGATCTCCTCGCGCTCCTCGACGAGATCACGGTGGTGTGCCCCTTCGTTGATCCCGTGCGGTGGGGGCTCGTGACGTTGCCGATGCGGGGGCCGAGCCGCTTCTTCGGTGGTGAAGAGGCGGTTCTCGCCATGGTGGCCGACGCGGTGCGGCGCAGTACCGGCCACAGTGCTCGTCTCGGGGTAGCCGACGGTGTCTTTACGGCGTTCGCGGCCGCCCGTCGCGGCGTGGTGGTTCCGCCTGGTCAGAGCGAGGCCTTTCGTCGCTCCTTGCCCGTAGCGGCGCTCGAGCGCCGGGAGCTCGCGACCGTATGCCGCCGACTCGGTCTGCACACTGTGGGGGCATTTGCGGACCTGCCACCCGCGCGTGTGGCGGAACGTTTCACGCGCGACGCCCTCCACGTGCAGCGCGTGGCGCGGGGTGAGGAGAGTGAACTGCGGGGCCAGCGAGACCTTCGACTTCCCACGCGGCTACGAGCGGTGCGCGGCGACGATGTTGTCACGGCGGTCCAAGGGGGATTTTTCGGCGATCATCTCGACGCCGACCGTCGCGCCGCCGCGGCCGCACGACTGGTTCGTCAGCGACTCGGTCCGGAGGGTGTGACCACCGCATCGTTGCACGGGGGACGCACGCCACAGGAGCGCGCCACCCTGCAACCCTTCGACGCGAACGCTCCCGTGGGAACTCTCGAGGAGGGTCCGTGGCCCGGGCAATTACCGGCGCCCGCTCCTTCCACCACCTTCGCGCACCCCGTGTCGGTGCGTATGACGGGCCCTCGTGGCGAGCCCGTCCGCGTGGACGCGCGGGGCTTGCTGAGCGCGTCACCCACGACACTCATTTTCGAGCGCTCCGCCAGTCGTGACATCACCTGGCACGCCGGTCCTTGGGTGAGTGTCGAGCGATGGTGGGTCGCTCGTCGCCGACGCGCGCACGTGCAGGTTGTGACGGACCGGGACGAGGCGTTCCTGCTGTGCGTGGAACGTGGCGGGTGGTGGTTGACGGGGGTGTACGACTGATGGCCACCTACGGTGAACTCCACGCGCACTCGGGATTCAGCTTCCTCGACGGGGCGAGCGATCCGGAGGAGCTGGTGGCCGAGTCTGTCCGGCTCGGACTGAGCGGACTGGCCCTGACGGACCATCACGGGCTCTACGGTGTCGTTCGTTTCGCGGAGGCCGCCCGTGCGCTCGGCCTGCCCACGATTTTTGGTGCGGAACTCACCGTCGATGGTGAGGATGACCGCGTGGGCGTGCGTGACCCGAGCGGGGAGCACATTGTTGTCTTGTCGCGCTCGCCCGAGGGGTATCGACGTCTGTCCACGGTGCTGGCCGAGGGGCATCTGCGGCGAGGGGAGAAAGGGTCTCCGCGCTTTACCTGGGAGGAACTCGGCGCGGCGTGTGGTGACTGGGCGATTCTGACCGGGTGCCGAAAGGGTCCCGTGACGCGCGCCCTCGTGCACGAGGGTCCACGAGCAGCGGGTCGCGCGCTCGATCGTCTCGTTGACCTGTTCGGTCGCGAGAACGTGTTCGCGGAGATGTGGGATCACGCGCAACCGGATGACGTTGCTCGTAACGACGTCCTCGCGGAGATCGCGATCGCGCGGTCACTCGGTCTGGTGGCGACGGGCAACGTGCACTACGCCACCCCGGCGGGGTTTCGACGAGCCACTCTTCTCGCGGCGATTCGCGCGCGTCGAACTCTGGATGAGATGGAGGGGTGGCTACCGTCGGCACCGACGGCGTGCCTGCGCAGCGACGCCGAGCAACGTCGTCGATTCGCGCGGTGGCCGGGTGTCGTGGACGCCGCCGGTGAGTTGGCGGCGTCACTGGCGTTCGACCTGCGACTGGTGGCCCCCGCGCTCCCGGATTTTGCGACACCCGACGGGATCACCGAACAGGCGTACTTGGAGCAACTGGTGGAAGACGGCGCCACTCGTCGCTACGGGCCTCGTCACGCCGAGCGCACGCCGGGCGCGTGGCGTCAGATCGATCACGAGCTCTCCGTGATTCGTACGCTCGGTTTCGCGGGCTACTTCCTCATCGTCTGGGATATCACCGAATTCTGTCGTCGCGAGAACATCTATTGCCAGGGTCGAGGATCAGCCGCGAATTCGGCGGTCTGTTACTCGCTCGGTATCACGAACGCGGACGCGGTGGCGCTCAATCTTTTTTTCGAGCGCTTTCTCTCGCCCGCCCGTGATGGTCCGCCGGATATCGACGTTGATATCGAGTCCGGGCGACGCGAGGAGGTCATCCAGTACGTCTATCGCCGTTACGGACGACGACACGCGGCGCAGGTCGCCAACGTCATCACGTACCGAGCACCGTCGGCCCTGCGGGACGTGAGTCGTGCCCTCGGGTACGACGAGAACACCGTGGCCGATCTCGCGGGTCGACCCGAGTACGTCGACGCCACGGGACTCGCCGCCGCCACCTCGGGTGACGGTCCCGCCACTGCGCCCGCTCCGCCCCTCGTGAGTGAACTGGCGGCGGAGCTCTTGGACCGTCCGCGCCATCTCGGCATTCATTCAGCCGGCATGGTGCTCTGCGATCGACCGGTGATCGAGGTCTGCCCCGTGGAATGGGGTCGCACGCCGGGACGCTCGGTTCTGCAGTGGGACAAGGATGATTGCGCGGCGATCGGGTTGGTGAAATTTGACCTGCTGGGCCTCGGCATGCTCGACGCTCTACACCGCGCGGTCGACGAGATTCGCAGGTTCTACGACCATGAGATTGATCTGGCGACCCTTCCACAGGAGGACGCGGTCTACGACCTCCTGTGTAGCGCGGACACGGTCGGTGTGTTCCAGGTCGAGTCGCGCGCGCAGATGGCGACTCTGCCGCGCGTGCGGCCTCGATGTTTTTACGACCTCGTGATCGAGGTGGCCCTCATTCGGCCGGGACCCATTCAGGGGCACGCGGTGAATCCCTATATTCGTCGTCGTCGAGGCGAGGAGCCGGTGACCTACCTGCACCCACGT
Organism: uncultured Actinomycetes bacterium; assembly: GCA_903873775.1. Lineage (GTDB taxonomy): Bacteria > Actinomycetota > Acidimicrobiia > Acidimicrobiales > RAAP-2 > RAAP-2. The sequence continues at coordinate 23,643 of CAIQPR010000062.1, read as the reverse complement.
CTCGAGCCCATCCTCCGCCGCACTCTTGGCGTGCCCTTGTTTCAAGAGCAGCTCATGGAGATGGCGGTCGCGGTGGCGGGTTTCTCGCCGGCGGAAGCGGACGAGCTACGTCAAGCCATGGCGGCCAAGCGTTCGGAGATTCGCATGCTGCGCTTGCGGAGTCGCTTCTACGCGGGCATGGCCGAACGGGGCATTACGGGAGAGACGGCCGATCAACTCTACGCGGCTCTCGCGGCGTTCGCGAATTTTGGGTTTCCCGAGTCGCACTCGGTGTCCTTCGCCCATCTCGTCTACTGCTCCGCGTGGGTGAAGCATCACTACCCCGAGGCCTTTCTGGTGTCGCTGCTGAACGCGCAGCCGTTGGGCTTTTGGAGTCCGCAAAGTCTCGTCGCCGACGCGCAACGACACGGTGTGCGAGCGCGACGTCCGAGCGTGAACGCGTCCGAGGTGGGGGCCCACATTGAAGGGCCTCCTCACGACCCGTACGTCCGATTGGGGCTCGGGGACATACGAGGTCTGGGCGCCGACATCGCCGCCGCGATTGTCGCCGGACGCCCGTGGTCCTCGAGCGAGGATCTCGTGCGGCGGGCGGGCTGTCAGCGCGCACACCTCGAGTCGCTCGCCGCCGCGGGGGCGCTCGACGACTTCGGGTCGTCGCGGCGCTCGTTGACCTGGAGCGCCGGGGCGGCGGCGCAGAACACTCCCGACCGACTGCCCGGCATCGTGACCGGGACGACGTCGCCGGATCTCGCGCCACCCACCCCCCTCGAGCGCGTGGCCGACGACCTGTGGTCGCTCGGGTTGACGCCGGAGGCCACCGCGGTGGCTCTGATGCGCGACATCCTCGATCAGCGCGGTGTGACGAGAGCCAGTGCGTTACCCGGCGTGGAGGCGGAGCGCGTGAGTGTCGCGGGCGTCGTGACGCATCGCCAACATCCCGAGACCGCTCGCGGAGCGGTGTTTGTGAATCTTGAGGACGAAACCGGACACGTCAACGTGATTTTCTCCAAGGGCGCGTGGGCGCGCTGGCGATCGGTCGCGCGTCACGCTCCGGCGTTACTGATTCGGGGACGTGTCGAACGGGGTCAGGGGAGTATCTCACTGAGTGCGGAATTCGTCGAGCCCCTCGAACTCTCCGCTCCGGTCCCGCCGTCGCGCGATTTTCGCTAGCGCGCAACCTCTGCGAGTTGACTCGCGATGAGGTCGCGATTCTCGGGGTCCGCAATCTCCGACACCAGGGATTGCGCCCGCGCGACCCACTCGTCGCGGTGCGTGTCGTCGTTGGCGTCACCGTAGGCGCGCGCCACACCCTCCGCGGCGGAGGCCACGAGCCAGTCCTCCGTGTCCGGAGCCTGCGCCGCCTCGAAGGCGCGCAGCGCGTAGGCCACCGCGAGATCTCCGTACCCGACGGCGCCGGCGGCGCGCGCAATCATCCAGTCGCCGGTGATCCACTGGGCGGGCCCACCGACTGCCTGAAACAGATGGCGCGACGTGAAGGCCGACCCGAGGAGATCCGCATCCTGGTCCGCCGTGCGGGGGGATGCTTCCAGCAGATCCCAGCAGTGATTGAACAGTTGTGCGGCGGTCTGCCGCTCGTCGATGTTGGCCACGAACCAACGGTAATGGACCGCTTTAAGCATCGCCAGATCCTCAAACTAGGGTGGAGTCCATGAAGTCAAAGAAGGCGTTCGCCATCATCTTGGCCGTCGTGGCCCTTGTTCTGACTGTGGCGGGCGTCGTGTGGGCCGCCACGGATAGCAATCCTGGCGCCTCCGAGGATGCTCTCACCCTGCACGGTCACACCCCCACGTCGGCGGCCCTCAGCTTCACCTTGTCGACGGGCCAGAGCGAACAGATCACCGGGACGATGAATTTCGACTTCACCAAGAATGAGGCGAGCGGCATGATGTCGGTGCCCGCCGGCTTGTCGACGACGACCGTCGGTCTCGTCCTCGCCAAGAATCAGGTGTACGTCGGTATTCCCACGATCGCCAGCATCGTCAAGACCCCTTGGGTCTCGATCCCGAAGACGACGCCCGATCTCTATCCCTTGTCGCTCGAGATGGCCGCCATCACGTTGGACGTGAACTTGCTCCAGGAGGCGGGTTTCCACAAGAAGGCGACGACGAAGAACGGATCATTGACGACCTATACCTACACGCGCTCAAAGGCCGGAATTGTCGCGCCGCCGACGCTGCCGATCAAGTTGCCCCACCGCGCCACTTTGACCATTGCGGTGACTGTGGCCAGCCAGGGGCAGCTCGCGGGGGGAACTATCACGCTCTCGTCCCCGAGTGCGCACCTCAGCTTGTCCCTCACCGTCCTTTCGTACGATCAGCCGGTGAAGATCCACGTGCCCTCGCCGAGCGAGGTCTCACCACTCACGCCGGCGCTGAAGAACCAAGTGCTCGGCGGGTCGGGCGCGGGAGGCACAATTGGGAAGATTCTGACGCCGCAGGGCCTCGGTTCCCTCTCCCAGATTCGCCTCAACTAGATGGCGTCGTCGTTGACGACCCGTCGCGTGACTCGCGCCCACTGACATGACGAATCCCGCAGCGCCCGTTGCCCGCCACGCCGAGCGTTGGCCGGCGTCGCTCGCTCTCCTGGCGTGCGCGGCGTTGTATCTCGCGCTGCCGAATCGCCTCGCGGTCGGGCCGAAGTGGATTCTCCCGGTGGTGATCATCCTTCCGTTGATCCCGTTGTCGTTGCGACGCCACCGTCACCCCGACGACAGTCCGTGGGTGCGGCGGGTCACGATCGGTCTCATTGTCGTGATCAATCTGGTCAACGTCGTGAGCGTGGGACTTCTCGTCCACCTGCTCCTTGACGCGACCGTGAACCAGGGCCGCAATCTCATCTACTCCGCGGTGTCCGTGTGGGTGACGAACATCATCGTGTTCGCGCTGTGGTTCTGGGAGGTTGACCGGGGAGGGCCCACCGTGCGGGGCACATCGTCCGAAGGATTCGCCGACATTCAATTCCCGCAGATGGAGAATCCGCATCTCGCCCCTGACGGGTGGGGCCCGAGCTTCGTGGACTATCTCTATACGGCCTTTGCGAACGGCACGAGCTTCGCTCCGGCCGACGCGATGCCTCTGAGCGCTCGCGTGAAAGCGCTCTTCGCCATGGAGTCGATCGTGTCGCTCGTGACGATTGCTGTCGTCGCCGCGCGCGCCGTCAACATCCTGACTTAGCGGGGCGGTTGGGAGAACAATCGATCGAGGGCGCGGCTCGCGACGCTGGTCCGTTCGCGACGTCGTTCGACGCGGTCCGACCACGTCGCCGCGCCGAGGGCCGCGTTGATTCCCATCCATCGCAGGGGTTCGAACTCCCAACGCCGACCCGCACGCTGAACGAACGGCAGGGTCGTGACCTCGGTCGGCGTGTCCGGTGACGTAATGAGGTCGGCGAGTGCTTGCCCGGCGACGTAGGAGAGCACCACGCCGTCGCCGGTGTATCCACCCGCCGCGGCCAGTCCGGTAGACATATCGAGATTCACCGACGGCGACAGATCTCGGGGCATCGCGAGCGGTCCGCCCCAGCGATAGGCGATGTCTCCCGGCAAGGAGGGAAAGAGTTCCCGAAGGGTCTCTTCGAGCAGGGTGAAGACTCGATCATTGGCGTCGTAGCGCGGTTCCACGGTCGAACCAAAGTGATACGGCGCCCCGCGACCACCGAAGGCGATGCGGTTGTCGGCGGTGCGCTGTCCGTAGATGACCAGGTGACGATCATCGGCGAACGTCGTGCCCCCCGCAAAACCCACGTCGTGGAGGAAGGACGGCGGGAGGGGGTCCGTGGCGATCATCAGCGAGTACACGGGAGCGAGGTCTCGGCGGTGGCCCGGAAAGGTTGCGGTGAATCCTTCCGTCGCGCGCACCACCACACGGGCGCGAACGCGACCACCCACGGACCACAGTTCGGGTCGACGCGAGGTTGAGCCGGGTCGCAGGCGGGTGACGGTCGTGTTCTCGTAGATGGTGGCGCCGTGACGTTCCACCGCGTCCGCGAGTCCTCGTACGAGACGTGCGGGGTGAATGCGTGCGCAGTGTGGGGAATAGGAAGCTCCGAGCATGTGACTGAGCGACCCCATTTCCGCCGCGGCGGCGGGTTCGAGCCACCGGACATCGTCCGCACCGACGCCGCGTTCGTGGGCGTGCGCGACGGACGCACGGAGTCGACGCGCTTGGAGCTCACTGCGCGCGAAGGTCAGCGTGCCGCCACGCACGTAGTCCGCGTCGATCCCGTCGGCCGCGATGGCGTCACCCAGCGACACGACGGCTCGCTGCAGTGTCGTGCGTTGGTGGTGAAAGGCGTCGTGTCCGTAGCGCGCGATCACCGCGTCGTCATCCACCGGGTACAGCGCCGAGGCCCACCCTCCATTGCGTCCCGACGCGCCAAAACCACAGACCGACTGCTCAAGCACCACGATCTGCAGGTGCGGATCTCGACGCTGCAATTCGCGCGCCGTCCACAATCCCGTGAAGCCGCCGCCGATGATCGCCACGTCGACGTCGAGGAATGACGAAAGAGCCGGTCGCGGAACGACCGGCTCTTTCAGCGTCGACCACCACAAGGACCTGGGTGGAGTGAGCATGACTAGATGCGCTCGAGTGCTCCGTCAAAGACGTCGCGCAGAGTGCCGACCATGAAGTCGATGTCGCTGCGCGTAGAAATCAGTGGCGGGGCCAACTGCACGACCGGGTCACCGCGGTCGTCGGAGCGGCAGATCAGTCCACGACGGAACATTTCGGGCGAGACGTAGCCACGGAGCAAGCGCTCGGCTTCGTCACCCTCGAACGAGGCACGGGTGTCCTGATCCTTGACCAACTCAATGCCCCAGAAGTATCCCGTTCCGCGGATGTCACCGACGATGGGGAGATCCCGCAACGTCGAGAGCTGCTCGAAGAAGTAGTCCTGGTTGGCCTGGACGTTCTCAAGAATGCCTTCGCTTTCGAAGATCTCAAGGTTCTTGAGCGCCACGGCACAACTGACCGGGTGCCCGGCCCAAGTGAAACCGTGAATGAAGGACGTGTCGCCGTGCTGGAACGGTTCGGCGATGCGGTCGGACACGATCATCGCGCCCAACGGTGCGTAGCCGGCCGTGAGACCCTTCGCGCAGCAGATGATGTCGGGTACGTAGTCGTACTTCTGACCACCGAACCACGTGCCGAGACGGCCAAAGGCACAGATGACTTCGTCGGAGACGAGCAGGACCCCGTAGCGATCACAAATGCGACGAACTTCCTGCCAGTACCCCGGGGGAGGGGTGAAGCAGCCACCGGCGTTCTGGACGGGCTCGAGAAACACCGCCGCGACGGTCTCGGGTCCTTCGCGAAGAATGGCTTCTTCGATCTGTCGGGCGGACCACAAGCCGAAGGCTTCGAAGTCATCCCCGTGCGCGAGAGCACGGTAGAAGTTGGTGTTCGGAATCTTTACCGCACCCGGCACCAGGGGTTCGTAGGGCTGGCGGTACCCGTCAAGTGAGGTAATGGTCAGCGCGCCCATCGTGGTGCCGTGGTACGCAATGTCACGACTGATGACCTTGTACCGGTCGGTGTCGCCGCGCAGACGGTGGTACTGGCGAGCGAGCTTCCAGGAACTCTCGACGGCATCTCCACCACCCACGGTGAAAAAGACGCGGTTGAGATCACCGGGTGCCAGGTCGGCGAGCTTGGCGGCGAGTTCAATCGCCGTGGGGTGTGCGTAGGTCCACAGCGGGAAATACGCGAGTTCTTCCATTTGGGCGGCGGCAGCGGCGGCGATGTCGCGTCGGCCGTGTCCCAACTGATTCGTGAAGAGTCCGGAAAGTCCGTCGAAGTAGCGGTTGCCCTGAGCGTCCCACACGTGGACGCCGTCGCCTCGAACGATCACCGGAATCTCGGCGGTCTCCGAGTAGGAACCCATGCGCGAGACCTGCATCCACAGGTGTCGTCGGGCCTGCTCGGAGAGCGTATGGCTTTCGTGTTCGGGACTGACCGCGGTCAGTCCGTCGCTGATGATTTCGTGCAAGGTCATTTCGTCCCCCAGGTATAGGTCTGCTTCGCCAACTTCAAGTAGAGGAAGGTCTCCACTTCGGTCACCCCCGGAATGCTCCGGATGGAGTCATTCAGCAAGTGCACCAGAGCGTCGTCATCAACCGCGATGAGTTCGGCGATGATGTCGAAACTCCCCGCCGTCATAACGACGTAGTTGGCTTCTTCAATTGACGCGATCTTGTCGGCCACCAAACGCACGTCACCGTGGACGCGAATGCCGACCAGTGCTTCACGGCCGAAGCCGAGCTGCAGGGGATCGGTGATGGCGACAATTTGCATCACTCCGCTGTCGCGCAGACGCTGAACTCGCCGACGCACGGCGGCCTCCGACAGGCCGACGTCTTCGGCGATCGCCCCGTAGGGACGACGTCCGTCGCGCTGGAGCAGACCAATGATCCGACGATCAATCACGTCGAGTCCGTTCGTGGCGGGAGCACTCTCCGGCCCCACGTGATCGGGAACTTGCGTTCCTCTTTTGACGACTCGTTCTGACATTGGTTGTACCCCGGCTCGTGGATCTGGGTAGATCCCGTAACTGCGGATAACGCCACTATAGCGTCACTTCGCGCCGATATGCGTACTGAAAAATGTTCTCAGGTACTTAATCATGCGTTAACAATTGCAAAACCCTTGTGCCATCTGGCAGAGTGGACCCCGTGTGCGACCGGCACACGTGTGAAGAAATCGTGTCCGAGGGGGAACTATGCGTCGTCTAACCAACTTCATCGGTGGGGAATCCGTGGCGCCGGCGAGTGGCAAGTACGTGGAGCTTCTCAACCCGGCCACCGGTCAGCCCTTCGCGGAAATGCCCCAATCCGACGCCGCCGATGTCGACCACGCCGTGCGTGTGGCCGCCGCCGCATTCGCGTCGTGGAAGCGCACTACCCCCTCACAGCGCTCACGCGCCCTATTGCAGATCGCGGACGCTCTCGAGGCGCGCGCGGAGGAGCTCGTCGCGATTGAAGCCGAGAACTGCGGGAAGATCGTCGCGGTCACCATGTCGGAGGAGATTCCGCCGATGATTGATCAGATTCGCTTCTTCGCCGGCGCGGCGCGGCTTCTCGAAGGTCGTGGCGCGGCTGAGTACTTAGAGGGACACACCAGTTACGTCCGACGCGAGCCGATCGGCGTCTGCGGGGCGGTGACGCCCTGGAACTATCCGATGATGATGGCCGTGTGGAAGTGGGCCCCGGCATTGGCGGCCGGTAACACCATGGTGCTGAAGCCCGCGGATACCACGCCCGCGTCCTCGTTGTTCATGGCCGAGGTGATGAGTGAGTTCTTGCCGGCCGGTGTGTTCAACGTCGTCTGCGGTGACCGCGACACCGGCCGTGCGCTCGTCGAGCACTCGGTCCCGGCCATGGTGTCGGTGACGGGTTCGGTGCGCGCGGGTATGCAGGTTGCGGAGTCGGCCTCGCACACGCTCAAGCGTGTACACCTGGAGCTCGGCGGCAAGGCGCCGGTCATTGTGTTCGACGACGCGGACATCGAAGCGGCCGCGGAGGGTATTGCGATGGCGGGATTCTTCAACGCCGGGCAGGACTGCACGGCGGCCACGCGCGTTCTCGCCGCCCCCGGACTCTACGGCGACTTCCTTGACGCTCTCGCCGATCAGGCCCGCAACACCGTCGTCGGCGCGCCGGACAATGAGGACGCTCTCTTCGGTCCGGTGAACAATGTGAACCAGCTCGACCGCGTGACCGGCTTCTTGTCACGACGCCCGTCGCACGCGTCCGTGGCCGCGGGTGGCGAGCGCATCGGTGACGCGGGCTACTTCGTCGCCCCGACCGTTATTGCCGACCTTCGTCAAGATGACGAAATGATCCAGAACGAGATCTTCGGGCCCGTGATCACGGTGCAGAAGTTCACCGACGAGGCAGAGGCGTTGGCGTTCGCCAATGGCGTGGACTACGCGCTCGCGAGTTCGGTGTGGACGAAGGACCACGGTCGCGCCATGCGATTTGCACGCGACCTCGACTTCGGGTGTGTCTGGATCAACACGCACATTCCTCTCGTCGCGGAAATGCCCCACGGTGGCTTCAAGCACTCCGGGTACGGCAAGGACCTCTCGGCCTACGGATTTGAGGATTACACGCGTATAAAGCACGTCATGCACAACCTCGAGGCGTAGGGTAAGGCATCCGAATTCACCGAAAGGGAGTGATATGAGTATCGAGGACGTCGCGGGTCCATTTGGAGTACCCGTTCCCGACAGAGAAGCAGGTCCGCAACTTCGAGCCGAAGAGCTCAGTTTGTTCGACTCCACCGCTGTTGCGGTGTCATCTGTGGCCCCGGCCTATTCGCTCGCGTCGACAATGTCGTCGCTGGCGGCGGTGGCGGGAGTCGGCATTTTTGCCCCGTCGCTCATCCTCGTCTCATTCGTTCCGGTGATCTTCATCGCACTCGCGTACTTCCACTTGAATCGTCGCGACCCCGACTGTGGTGCGTCCTACTCGTGGGTCTCCAAGCTCACCACGCCCTACCTCGGTTGGTACAACGGATGGGTCCAGGTAGCGCTCAGCACCATTTTCTGCGTGATCGCTCCGTTGCTGGCTGGTTCGTACACCCTCCAGTTCTTCAACAGCATCGGCTGGATTTCTGACTCGACGGCCGGCAATCTCGGCCTGATCTGCATCGTCGGTGCGGTGTGGCTGGCGTTCGTGACCTTCGTGTGTGTCTGGGGTATTCGTTGGACAACGAACTTCCAGTGGGTCCTCGTGATCATTGAGTACGTGGCGGTTGTCGGTTTTTCACTGTGGGGCATCATCAAGGTGATCGTCTCGCACCCGAAGGGTTCGACGGGATTCCACTTCAGCTGGTTCAATCCGTTCAATCTGGGCGGGATGTCTGCCCTCGCGGGAGGGATTGTTCTCGGCGTCTTCTTCTTCTGGGGCTGGGACACGGCCGTCAATTTGAATGAGGAATCGAAGAACGCGTCGGTCAACCCGGGACGCGCGGGCATCATCTCCATGTTTCTCTTGCTGGTCGTGTTCTTGTTGAACATCGTGGCCGCACAGATGCTTCTTCCGCAGTCGGTCATCCAGGCGCAGGGAACCAACATCCTCTTCTACTTCGCGAACCACGCCGTGGGATCGTGGGCTGGGTACGTGATGATTTTCGCGGTATTGAGTTCAACCGTGGGTACCACCCAGACCACACTGCTTCCGGCTGCCCGTATTACCTATTCCATGTCCCGAGACAAGGTGTTCCCCAAGGTGTTCGGAGCAATCCAGGGAAAGACGCGCACCCCGGCCGTCGGCACCCTGATTCTGTCGTTCATCTGCCTGTTCGGTATTTTGCTCACCTCGGTCTCGCAGAGCGGGTACAACTTCGTGGAGTCGGCGATGGTGACCAATATCGGTGTGCTGATCGGCTTCTACTACGGCGTCACCGGCATCACGTGCGCGTGGGCGTACCGCCGCGTGGCGTTCCGCGACGTCAAGTTCTTCTTCACGGGTGTTCTCATGCCCTTGCTCTCGGGCATCGTCCTTCTGTTTGTCGGCGGCAAGGTCTTCTGGAATCAGTGGACGATTCCTGGTGATAACCAAGCGCTGTCCATCTTGATCACGATGCTGCTGGGCATTCCGCTGGTGATTATCGCGAGGTTAGAAACCAAGGGCAACTTCTTCAGGACGAAGTCGCAGGCGTACACCTCGATCGAGTAAGTGTTTCGTCAAAAATGAGGCCGTTCATCGGCAAAGGATGAGTGATCAACGATGATCATCGGAGTGCCATCAGAAGTCAAGACCGACGAGTACCGCGTCGCCATCACGCCCGCGGGGGTGCGTGAGCTCACCGCCCACGGCCACACCGTGCTGGTGCAGCGTGGCGCGGGTGTCGGTTCCTCAATTCGTGACGCCGACTTCCAAGCGACCGGAGCGACCATCGTCGATGAGGCGGACGACGTCTGGGCGGACGCGGAACTCGTCCTCAAGGTGAAAGAGCCCGTCGAGTCCGAGTATCACCGCTTGTCCGCGCGACCGAATCAGGTGCTCTTCACGTACCTGCACCTCGCGGCCTCGCGTAGTTGCACCGACGCGCTCGTCGCCGCCGGCAACGTTGCCATTGCCTACGAAACGGTTCGTCTCCGTGACAATTCGTTGCCGCTGCTCACTCCGATGAGCGAAGTGGCCGGTCGGATGGCCCCTTTGATGGGAGCGCACCACCTGATGCGCGCGGGTGGCGGTCGCGGCACGCTGGTGTGCGGCGTGCCGGGTGTCGCCGCGGCGAATGTTGTCGTCATCGGGGCCGGCGTCGCGGGCATGGCGGCCGCCACGCTGGCCGTCGGTATGCACGCCAACGTCTCGATTTTCGACAAGAACCTCGAGCGTTTGCGCACCATCGACCACCACTTCCGTGGCGAGGTCGAGACCGTGGCGTCTTCGACGCACGCGATTGAAGAGGCCTGCGTTCTCGCGGACATCGTCATTGGCGCCGTGCTCGTTGTCGGCGCGAAGGCGCCGAAGCTCGTGAGCGACGACCTGGTGTCACGTATGCGACCCGGATCGGTACTGGTGGACATTTCGGTCGACCAAGGTGGATGCTTTGAAGCCACCCGACCGACCACACACTCCGAGCCCGTGTTCGAGCACAACGGGTGCGTCTTCTATTGCGTTGCGAACATGCCTGGCGCGGTGCCGAACACGTCCACCCACGCGTTGGCGAACGCCACGTTGCCGTACACCATCGAACTGGCGCGTCACGGGTGGCGCGAGGCGGTGCTGCGGGACTCGGCTCTCGCCGAAGGCGTCAATGTGGTGGACGGTCACCTCACCTACGGACCGGTGGCCGACGCGCACGGACTCGATTCCGTGTCGCTGAGTGCATTTCTGTAATAGAAGGTGGTTCGGTCAACGTCGACAAACCGCCGCGAAAGTTCTGCAAAAAAAGGGTCACATTAGTTGCACGTGCAACTAATGTGACCCTTTCTTTTGGACCACCAACGATTGGACACTTCCGTGACGACTGACGCCGACGAACTGATGGGTACGACGCCGAGCGGGGCCCCGGACCCTCGCCGGTGGTTCGCGTTGGTGGTGATTGCCATCGCGCAGTTGATGGTGGTTCTTGACGCGTCGATTATCAACATCGCGCTGCCGCACGCGGCAGTGACCTTGCACATTGAGCCGAAGAACTACCAGTGGGCCATTACCGCCTACACCTTGACCTTCGGTGGATTCCTGCTCCTCGGTGGACGCATTGGTGACTACCTCGGGCGCAAGCGCGCGTTCCTGATTGGTCTTCTCGGCTTCGCGGTGGCGTCGCTTCTTGGTGGACTTTCGACCACCCAAGGAATGCTCTTTGGTGCCCGCGCCCTACAGGGCGTCTTTGGCGCATTGTTGGCGCCGGCGGCGTTGTCATTGATCTCGGTGACGTTCACGGACTCCAAGGAGCGCGCGAAGGCCTTCGGCGTCTACGGCGCGCTGTCGGGCGTCGGCGCGGCGATTGGTCTCATCGCCGGTGGCATCTTGACGCAGTACTTCTCGTGGCGCTGGTGCATGTTCGTGAACACGCCCATGGCGCTGATCGCCTTCTTCTTGGCGATTCCGAACGTGCGTGAATCCAAGGTTGCCGGTCACCCGAAGTATGACGTGCCCGGAGCGTTGACCGCCACCATTGGCATGGTCCTCATCGTCTTCGGTGTGTCCCAAGCCGCCGCCAACAGCTGGGGATCGACGTCGGCGTGGCCGTACATGGTGATCGGCGCGGCGCTGCTCGCGTTCTTCTTCCTGCTCGAGTCGAAGGTGAAGTCGCCGCTCCTGCCGTTGCGTCTCATTACGGATCGCGTGCGCGCGGGTTCGTACATCACGCAGCTGCTTGTCGGTATGGGCATCTTTGGAATGTTCCTGTTCATGACGTTCTACTTCCAGAACATCCACGGGTTCTCCGCCGTCAAGTCGGGTTTGTGCTTCCTGCCCTTCTCCCTGGGCATTATCTTCTCGGCCGGTCTCACGAGTCAGCTGCTGCCGAAGGTCGGACCGCGCCCCTTGGCGACCATCGGATGTCTCATGGCGTCGGGTGGTCTGCTGTACCTGTCCACGATTCAGTACGACAGTGGGTACGTCACGCACGTGATGCCCGCCATGATCGTGATGAGTCTCGGACTCGGTATGACCTTCGTGTCCTTGGCGTCAACCGCACTGTTCAACGTGCAGCCGCAGGACACCGGCGCCGCGTCCGCAGTGTTGACGACGACCCAGCAGGTCGGTGGTTCCTTCGGTACGGCGATCCAGAACACGATTGCCGTGACCGCGACCACGAGCTTCCTCACGGCCTACGGCATCGCACATCACATGTCGAAGTCTGACGTGACGACCGCTGTGCAGAACCACGAGCACTGGGCGGTGGTGACCTCCGCACAGGCCTACGTGCACGGGTACGACACCGCCTTTAAGTTCGGGGCTCTCATGCTGCTCATCGGCGCCGTCACGTTCTTCGCGCTGGTGAACGTTGATCGACACCACCTCGGCCAGCACGACACCGTCGCCGTTGGTCACTAGGCGCAAATAAAAGGGCAGTGCCGACAGCCGCTGTCGCAACACGCCCCACGAGTCAAGTGCGTCACCACCGTGAGGACCACGAGACCTGAGGCCGGATCCCGGTACGCAGGTCGACCGGCGCGCACAGCGTTTTCGTGCGCTTCGATGATGGACGCGTAGTCCGCTCTCGAGGGGTCGAGACGCGAGGGGTGGGGACGGGGGATCGCAGTCTCAACCACGTGGCGCAACCTACCGGTGCGCACGACGGCGACGTGCGCTAGACACTCCGTCGTGACAGATGAGTGGGACTGTGAACTGCGAAAGTCGAACACGTCCGGGTCGACAGCGTTCTTGGTCCTCCCGTTTGATCCGGTTGAGATTCTCGGCTCGCGACGCGCACCTGTCGTGGTGACCGTGAACGGCTATTCCTTCACCGGCCGCGTGCAGATGTACGGGGGTGTGCCGCACGTCGCCATGCGCAAGGAGCATCGTGACGCCGCAAAGGTTGAGCCGGGGTCACTCGTGAGAGCCCGGCTCGTCATCAATCCCACACCGGATGCGGTGGATGTGCCACCGGAACTCACCGAGGCCCTGTCGAAGGTCACAGGGTCCCTCGCCGCGTTCGCCGAGCTGGCGCCGTCGCATCAACGTGAATGGGCGCGTTACGTCGCGGACGCCAAGCAGGAAGCTACGCGTCGACGCCGCGCGGACAAGGTCGCCCGCCAAATTCTTGGCGGATAATCCGCGTTTCGCGCCACGACCTCTTGTACTGTTTTGCAAGTTTCCGTGGGGGGTTGTTATGTCCGTAGCAATGTTGGCGTCATCCGGAGCCAGCGTAGGCCTCTTGGTCTACCTGGTGTTTATTGTTTTTGAGTACGCCTGCTTGTGGAGGATTTTCACCAAGGCGGGCCAATTCGGCTGGGCCGCGATTATTCCGATCTACAACGTCTGGGTGCTGCTCAAGGTTGTGCGTCGTCCGGGATGGTGGCTTCTGCTCCTTCTCGTTCCGCTGGTGAACTTCGTCATCGCCATCATTCTGGCGCTCGATCTCGCGAAGTCATTCAAGAAGGGAACGGGCTTCGCCATCGGCCTGATCTTCCTGCCCTTCATCTTTGGGCCGATCTTGGCCTTCGGTGACGCCACGTACGCGCCGGTGCAGCACAACTAACGACCTTCGTTGGTTGTGAGGATGATCTTCCCGAATTTGCCGGGGGTGGCAAACGCCTCGTAGGCGGCCTCGACTCGGTCGAGGGGGAACGTCTGCGCGACCGGCACGTGGAGACGACCCGACGCCCACAGGGGGACGAGGTTCTCGGTGACCTCACGGGCAATATCGGCTTTTTCGCCTCGTCCGCGGGCGCGAAGGGTTGAACCCGTCAGCGTCAATCGCTTGCTCATCACGGAGAGAAGATCGACCTCAACGCGTCCGCCGCCACCGACGCCGATGACGACCACCCGCCCGAAGGGCGCCAGGACCTTTTGGGCGTGCTGGAAGTGAGCCGCACCGACGAGCTCCAGGACGACGGACACCGCCTCGAGGGACTCGATCTCGTCGAAGGTAACGATCTCGTGTGCGCCCAGAGCTCGTAGGCGTTCGTCGTGGGCGTGGTCGCGCACGGTCGCGACGGGAATAGCTCCCCACGCCCGCGCGATTTGTAGGGCCGCGGAGCCCACACCCCCGGCTGCACCGGAAATCAGGACGCGCTCACCGTGAGCGAGACGGGCTTGACGAATCAGGGCGTCATAGGCGGTGGTAAAGGCTTCAGCGAATCCTCCGGCCGAGGTGAACTCGAGTCCCGAGGGAATCGGGATGAGGTGCTCCGCGGGTACGAGGCACTGGGTGGCCTGCCCACCTCCGCCCACGATCGCGCACACGCGATCCCCGACGCGCCACTCGCTCACACCCGGACCGCACGCGGCGACATCTCCGGCGATTTCGAGGCCGGGAATGTCCGCCGGCCAACCCGGGGGAGCGGGGTAGAAGCCCCGTCGCTGCAGGAGATCCGCCGCATTCAGTCCGGCGGCTCGCACATTGACGACCACGTCACGGGGGCCCGCAACGAGATCGGGCCGTTGTTCGACGTTGAGCAGATCATTCGCTATCACGACCGCGCGCATCGGGCCAGACTAGAGGGACGCACGACGGCGAAAGTGCGTATAGGGTGCCAGCCATGGCACTCAGCGAATACCCCATTCACACGATCGACGGCGAGCCCACGACGCTCGGCGCGTTCGCCGGTAAGACCGTTCTCGTCGTCAATGTGGCGTCGAAGTGCGGACTGACTCCGCAGTACGAAGGACTCGAGCAGCTACAAGAGACGTACGCCGACAAGGGCTTCACGGTTGTGGGCTTTCCGTGCAACCAGTTCATGGGCCAAGAGCCCGGTACGGCCGAAGAAATCAAGGAATTCTGTTCTTTGACCTACGGCGTGAGTTTCCCGCTGATGGAGAAGATCGACGTCAACGGTGAGACCCGTCACCCGATCTACGCCGAACTGACGACGGTGGCCGATGCGGACGGCGTCGATGGTGACATTCGCTGGAACTTTGAGAAGTTCCTGGTGTCCCCGGCGGGTCAGGTGGTAGGTCGTTTCGCCCCGCTGGTCGAGCCGAATGACCCCGCACTCGTCGGCGCTATCGAGGCCAATCTTCCGAACTAGCCGACACCTACGTGTCGGTGTAGTCGAAGATAGGTTTCTTCGAACCCGAAGGACCGCCAATACCTACCGGCGCGATGATTCGTCACGCGCCAGTTTGTCTCGGCGATAGCGAAGCCCTCACGTCGTGCGGTCTCGAGCGCGTGTGTCACCATCGCGCGACCGACACCCCGCGCACGGTGCTCGGGACGCACACTCACCGCGCTGAGGTGCACCGTATTGTCAAACGTGCCGACGCGTTCAGGGAGCGCGAACGTGGCGCACTGCGCGACGGCGTGTCCGTCGTGTTCAACGAGGTAGTGCGTCACGGTGGGGTCCTCTAAGGTTTCGATCCACTCATCGCGTTGACCAGTGTCCGCGAGTCCCAGTGCAAAGCTCGGGCCCTCCTCCTGGGCGAGTCGCAAAACGTCATCGAGTTCGAGGGCGACCTCGAGGTCGTCAATCGAGCCCCGCCGAATCGCATAACCCTCGGGCCACTCAACGCGCGCGGGGTCCTCGAGATACTTGGCGCCACGCTGATGCATGTAGGCGAAACCTAAGTGTCGCCAGGGGCCGATGGCGTCGTCGTCGCGCGGCACCCAGACGTAGTGACGCGTCGCGCCCGCGCCGAGCCACCGCGTCGCGGCGGCGGCGTACAGAGCCGACAGAATTTCGGGGTTGTCGTAGGAAACGCCTTCGGGATTGATCCACACGGACTCGCCGTAGACCGAACTCGCGAGGACGGTGCCGCGCAAGTGTCCGACGACAACTCCGTCGTGTCGAGCCACGAGGGTGTCGCGAGCCGACGCCGCGAGGCTGTCGGCCATGGCGATGTCGTCGACCCAACCATTGATGAGGGCGTGTCGCTCGCCGACGGCCGCTTGATACGCCATGAGGCGGGCGACCACTTCGTCGATGTCGTCCGTCATTAAGGGGCCTATGTCGATCACGGGCTAAGGGTACCGACCCGTCGGGGAGATGTGCGAGAGTGGCGGGCGTGACTCTGACGGCGACCCTGTTCGACATGGACGGACTCTTGATTGATTCGGAGATCCTGTGGCACCAAGCGGAACTCGAGATTCTCGGGGGTCTCGGTGTGCCGCTCGCGACGGAGGGGGCGCGCTCGACCAAAGGAATGTTCGTCGCCGAAGTTGTTGACTACTGGCGCGAACGGTATCCGTGGTCTGGTCCGAGTAGTGAAGACGTGGTTGATCAGATCCTCACCCGCGTCGGGGATCTCGTTGAAACGACAGGTCGCCTACTTCCGGGCGCCGTGCGCGCCATTGACCTGACGTCACAACGGGGTCCGGTCGCACTCGCGAGTTCGACGCCCGTCCCCCTCATTGAACGATCCCTGCGCCACTTCGGGCTTCTAGAGCGCTTCAGCGTGATCTGCTCCGGGGCGAATGAGCCCTACGGGAAGCCGCACCCGGGGGTGTTCCTCACGGCGGCGTCGCGCGTCGGTGCGGACCCGCGGTCCTGTCTCGTCTTTGAGGATTCCGCAGCGGGCGTCCTCGCCGCGAAGGCGGGGCGCATGACCTGTATCGCGGTGCCCGCGAAGGAGGACCTCCACCTGCCCGCGTTCGGGCTGGCCGACGTGGTGCTCGCGTCGCTCGAGGACCTCGACGAGGCCTGGCTGAACGAGTATTTCTCGCTCTAGCGACATTCCCCTCCGCACGCGATGTCGCGTGTGAAGATTTCAACATGTCCAATCTCTTTGAGTACGTCCGCCACCCTCGGGCCGAGGAACTCCGCACGAACAAACCGGCCACGACGACCGATTTTCGCCAGACGGATCACCCCAACTTCTTTCGCCGACTGAACGCCAAAGTGGGTCTCAAGATCACCTTGGTGGTCGGAACGATGTGGTGCGCCTATCTCTTTGGAGCCATCGCCTTCATCGCTCTTCCGGACGCGATCAAACAAGGTCCGTTCTACATCGTGGTGTGGCTCTCCTCGAGCTTCCTCCAATTGGTTCTTCTGCCCATCATCATCGTGGGGCAGAACATCCAAGCCTCGGCCGCCGACAAGCGCTCCGAGGACACCTACAAGGACGCCGAGGCTGTGTTGCACGAAGCCGCACAGATTCAGGCCCACCTCGAAGCTCAAGACACTGCTCTGGTCAACATCATGACGAAGGTGGAAAATTTGATGGCCGATCTCACCGCCCTGAAGGCCGCACGCGGCCAGTAGGGACGTCGCGAACTACGAGCGAAGGTCTCGGTAGAACTTGATTCCTTCGGGGTACGAGTGCGCCCCGGGAGGAAAGTCCGCCACCCGCGTCCACCCGATGCGCGCATAAAACGCCTGCGCCTCCGGTTGACGAGGGCCTGTTTCGAGGTAGAGCTCCTGAAAGCCTGCGGTCCGCGCGGCCCGCTCTACTTCGTTCATGAGCGCCGCGGCTACGCCGGACCGACGAAGATCGGGTCGCACCCAGAGCCGCTTGATTTCTCCAACGCCCGACGACGGGCTCAGAATGGTGCGCACGCCGACGCCGCCGGCGGGGTGCGTATCGAGTCGCGCCACCACGAAAAGACCGTTGGGCGCCGCGAGCTCGTCATCGGCCAACTGTGCGTCAGATCCAGGACCGTAGCGGCGGTCCAGCTCGTCGCGGGCGGAGAACACCATCGCTTGCGCACCCGGAGTGGTGATGTCTTCAACGTCCAGCGTGAGGGGCACCCGACCACTGTACGGGTGCGTCGTGCGTGGCACTTCGAAGTACGAGGAGCGGACCACTACGATGGGTCGGAAATACCCGAGGAGTTCCGTGTTTCGCCCCGTCAGCGCCGATATTGATTTCGTCTCCGTCGAGCAGACGGAACTGGCCCGTTGGCGAGATCACGACGTCTTCGCTCGCTCCGTCGCGCAGCGCGAGGGCGAGACACCCTGGGTGTTCTACGAAGGTCCGCCGACGGCGAATGGCAAGCCCGGTCTGCACCACGTCTGGGCGCGGGTCTACAAGGACCTGTACTGCCGGTACCGCACGATGCAGGGCCAGTACGTGGCCCGTCGCGCGGGCTGGGATACCCACGGGCTCCCCGTCGAGGTGCAGGTGGAACGCCAGTTGGGGATCACCGCAAAGGAGTCCATCGGTCGCGACGTGAGCATCGCGGAGTTCACGCGACTCTGCCGGGAGTCGGTGCAGGCGTATGTCGGTGATTTCGAAAAATTGACCGAACGCATCGGCTATTGGGTGGACTTCGACTCCGCGTACTGGACGTTTTCGCCCAGCTACGTCGAATCGGTGTGGTGGCAGCTCCAGCAGCTCTTCAATCGAGGCCTGCTGTACGAAGACCTGAAGGTCATTCCGTACTGCCCTCGTTGCGGGACGGCGTTGTCGAGTCACGAACTCGGTCAGCCCGGCGTCTACTACGACGAAATCGACGAAAGCTGTTACGTACGTCTGCGCGTGCTCGACGCGGATGCCCTTCCCGACCTTCCGCCGCTGACGCACTTGGCCGTGTGGACCACCACGCCGTGGACGTTGTTGTCCAACGTTGCGGTGGCGGTGAACCCCGACGTCACCTACGCCGTGGTGAACGGCCTCGTGATCGCCCGCGACCTGGTCGCCGCCGTGCTCGGTGACGACGCCGTCATCGACGCCACAATCCCCGGGTCGGCACTCCTCGGTCTTCACTACGAGCGCCCCTTCGATGACGTCGCTCTGCCCGAAGGTGTCGACGCGTGTTTTGTTGTCGCCGCCGACTACGTGACCACTGAGGACGGCACCGGGCTCGTCCACCAGTCACCCGCCTTTGGAGAGATCGACCGTCAGGTCGCGCGCGACAACGGGCTGCCGACGGTGAACCCCGTCGGACCCGATGGAGCCTTCACGGCGGATGTGCCGTGGTTGCAGGGCGTGGGTGTACGCGACGCGAACGCGACCATCAATGATGAACTCGAGCGTCGCGGCATTCTGATCACCCGCTTCGACTACTCCCACTCGCTGCCGCACTGCTGGCGATGCGGGACCGTCCTTATTTACTGGGGCAAGCCCAGTTGGTACATCGCGACGAGCCAATTTCGTGACCAGATGCTGGCGGAGAACGCGACAATCGACTGGCACCCCCAGCACATCCGTGACGGCCGTTTCGGGGAGTGGCTCACCAACAACGTGGACTGGGCCCTGTCGCGCGACCGCTTCTGGGGAACGCCGCTGCCCATTTGGCGATGTGACGCAGGTCACCTCGTGTGTATTGGCTCGCGTGCGGAACTCTCCACGCTGACCGGACAAGATCTGTCGGACCTCGACCCGCACCGCCCGAATGTGGACGACATCGTGTTTCCGTGTGCGACCTGTGACGGCGAGATGCGTCGCGTCGCGCCCGTCATTGACGCGTGGTTCGACTCGGGCGCCATGCCCGCCGCTCAAGTGGGCTATCCCCACACGCCCGGCTCGACCGAGGCGATGGCGTTCCCGGCCCAGTTCATCGCCGAGGCGATCGACCAGACCCGCGGGTGGTTCTACTCACTCCTTGCGGTGAACACGTTGGTCTTCGGACAGAAGCCGTACGAGCACGTTCTGTGCCTCGGCCACATTGTTGACGCCGACGGCAAGAAGATGTCGAAATCGCAGGGCAATGTCATCGACCCGTGGGAAGTGCTCTCCACGCGGGGCGCGGACCCTTTGCGCTGGTGGATGTTCTCGCAGGGTTCGCCGTGGACCTCCACGCGGGCGAGTCTTGGTGCGATCGATGCGTCGCTGCGCGAGACCCTCGGCACGTTGTGGAACACCTTTAGTTTCTTCACGACGTACGCGTCTCTGAACGGCTTCGACCCGACGGACGCCGACATTCCCGCGCGCGCAGAGCGGTCGGACATGGATCGTTGGATCTTGTCGCGCCTCGACGGTGTCACCGCAACTGTGACGCACGGTCTTGAGACCTACGACGCGCTCGACGCCGCGTCGGCCCTCGCGGCGCTCATTGATGACGTGTCGAACTGGTACGTCCGTCGTAGTCGACGACGCTTCTGGCGCACCGATCCCACGGCGCCGCGGACCGATTCACTCGCCGCCCACGCGACCCTCCTCGAGGTCTTGCAGCGCGTGACGTTGCTTCTCGCGCCCTTCTGTCCCTTCGTGGCGGACCGCCTGTATCACGATCTCTTTGATGTGGCGGAGTCCGATTCGGTGCACCTCGCCAATTGGCCGACCGCGACGCCTGAGGATCGCGACCTCGAACTCGAGACGGCAATGGATGTGGCGCGTCGTTTGACGTCCCTCGGACGAGCCGCGCGCGCGGACGCGGGTGTCAAAGTGCGCCAACCGCTCCGTCGCGCCTTGGTGTTTCTCGCGCCCGGCACGGTGCACCCACCGCAGGGTGTGGTGGAGGACGAACTCAATGTCGACGAAATTGACTACGGATCCGACCTCGCCGACGTCCTCACCTTTGAACTCGCTCCGAACTTTCGCACCGTCGGCCCGCGACTCGGCGAAGCGGTCAAGGAGCTGAAGCCCGCGCTGGCGTGTCTTGACGGGTCCGCCGCGGCCGCCACCCTCGAGAGTGGTGGCGTTGTGACCGTGTCGCTCTCGACGGGGGACTTTGATCTGAGTTCAGACGACGTGGAACTACGCGTCAAGAGCCAGAGTGGCTACGCCGTTTCTCGCGAAGCGAGCGAGGTCGTCGCGCTCGACTTGAACCTTGACGACGAGTTGCGCCGCCGGGGTTTCTTGCGCGAACTCGTGCGGCAAGTTCAGGATCTGCGCAAGGCGTCGGGCTTCGACGTGGCCGACCACATCGTGCTGCACCTCTCGGGCGTGGACGATCTCGCGGATGGGTTCGACTTCTTGAAGGCGGAAGTTCTGGCCGATGACGTCATCCAGGGCGTCGGAGTCGGCGAGGGAACAGTTCTTGACTTCGACGATGAACGCGAGGCGCGAGCCTGGGTCGCGAAGGTTTAGCTGTCGCCGTTTAACTTGGCGAGCAACTCGCGCAAGGTCTCACGCTCACTGGCCGCCAAGCGATCGGCCACGTGCACCTGAACGTGTTCGAGGTGTGCGGTGAGGGCACGCTCGAAGACGGTGTTGCCGGCCGGAGTGATCACCACATGAATGGCCCGGCGATCGGTGGGACAACTGCTACGCGCAACGAGTCCCGCTGATTCAATCCGGTCGATGAGGCGGGTCGTGCCACCGGTCGAGTGCACGGTGGCGTCGGCGAGTTGGCTCATGGTCATGTGGCCGTCGGGCGACCTGCGCAGTTGGAGCAGCACGTCAAACCACGGCAACGGCAAGTCGCACGATTCTTCGAGGGCCGCGCCGAGCGCGCGACTGAGTCGAGCGTTCGTTTCGAACAAAAGTCCCACTAACGTGACGCGTTCGTCACCCGAAGGGCACGAGGAGAGGTGGGCGGTCGTGGTCACCTCTCCATCGTAGCACATTTAGTTGCAATTTCATCTTCTGCTTGACAAACTATTGCATACGCAACTAAAGTGAGAGACAACAGGACTTCGTCCCCAAGCAAGGAGAAACAAATGAGCAACCTTCCCGCTCCCGGTGTCTACACCATTGACGCCGTTCACTCGTCGGTCGGCTTCGTCGCCCGTCACCTCGTCGCCGCCAAGGTGCGCGGTAACTTCACGGATTTTGCCGGCACCATCACCATTGGTGACAGCGCCGAGACGTCGAGTGTCGAAGCGACCGTGCAGGCCGCGAGCATCACGACCAACAACGAAATGCGTGACGGCCACTTGAAGAGCCCCGACTTCCTCGACCTCGAGAACCACCCGACCATCACCTTCAAGTCGACCTCGGTGACCTCCAAGGGCGGCGACGTCTACGAGCTCATCGCGGACGTGACCATTCGTGGCATTACGAAGTCGGTTCCTTTCGAACTCGAGTACCTGGGTTCGGGCCCGAGCATGCAGCCGGGCGTGACGGTCGCCGGTTTCGAAGCCCGTGGTGACATCGACCGCCGCGACTTCGGCGTCAACTTCGAGGGCACCCTCGAGAACGGCAGCCTCGTTGTCGGCAACAAGGTCACCATCGAGCTGAACATCGAATCCAGCATCGCCGCTTAAGTCCGAGCGACTGACGACGCGCCGGGGGCTGTACGCCCCCGGCGCGTCGTCAGTACGATGGCACGATGAGCGAAGAAGGCAAGGGCAAGGCCCTCAAGTCAGGTCTGGGAATCGTCGGCGCGGCGGTCGCCATCGTCTCCGTGTGGTGGTTCGCACTGCGTCCGCGCCGCAAGTCGTCCCAAGAGGACTAACCCACCACAAAAGGCAGGGTCTCGGTGATGTCACCATCGACCCGGACCGTCGCTAGATCGTCCAGCGCGGTGGGTGAGCCGTTCACGATGATGATCTGCGCGCCCTGCGCGTGTGCCAGGGGTACGAGACCCGCGACGGGGTAGACGGACAGCGTTGATCCCACGGCGAGCAGCACTTCACAACGAGCGGCCGCCCGCTGCGCGCGTTCAAGATCCGCCGCCACGAGGGATTGTCCGAAGGAAATGGTCGCGGACTTCATGAGTCCGCCGCACAACGCGCCGTCGATCACGCGACGACAGTGGGGGTCCTCCTCGCCGTCGCGCACCCGGTCGAGGACGGCCTCGATGGGTCCACGATCACCGCAGCGCAAACAGACAGCGTCGCGCGCGGAGCCGTGAATCTCCACGACGAGATCCGCAGAATTTCCGGCCCGCTGGTGGAGCCCGTCGATGTTCTGGGTCACCAAGAGATCCAGCGTGCCGCGGCGTTCGAGCGTCACCAGGGCGTGGTGCCCGGGGTTTGGCGCAACGTCAAAGATGCGCCGTTCGACACGTGAGCGCCACGCCGCGCGGCGAACATCGGGTTGGGAGACCCACGTGTCGTAGGTCGAGAGCATTTCGGCGTGGGGATCCTTCGTCCAGACACCTTCGGGTCCCCGGAAGTCCGGGATGCCGGAAGCGGTGGAGATGCCCGCGCCGGTGAGGGCCACGATGTCGGTGGCGTGGGCGAGGATGTCGCGCGCGAGGAGCGCGTTGTCAGTGTCCACGCCGAGACGCTACCGGGCGCCCGTACACTGTGGTCAATGGCTTTTGCGGCGCTGTCTCCCTTGCGCCACCGCAGCTTCGCCTTCGCCGTTGGTTCCTCCTTCGTGTCCTCAATCGGCACGTGGATGCAGGCGGTGGCTCTCGGCATCTATCTGTTTGAGACGACGCGCAACCCCGAATGGCTCAGTTGGGTCACCGTTGCCGCGTGGTTGCCGGCCATCATCGGATCTCCCGTGGGTGGCGCGGTCGCGGATCGTTGGAATCGCCAACGGTGGATTCAACTCAACAACTTGATCATGGCGCTGTGTGCGACCACCCTCGCCACGCTCTACTACCTCCATCACCTCTCCCCGGGGGTGGTCCTCGTGTTGGCCATGGTGGAAGGCCTTAGTTCCTCGTCCTCGTGGGCGGCGTGGCAGAGCTTGATGCCCGACCTGGTCGGACCCGACGAAGTGCTCGGTGCCGTCTCCCTCTCCTCCGCTCAGTTCAATCTGGGGCGCATTATCGGACCCGTCTG
>CAIQPR010000061.1 GCA_903873775.1 uncultured Actinomycetes bacterium | reverse complement strand
GTCGACGTGACCGATCTTCTTCGGCTCGCCGAAGGTCTCACGACCAGTGATCACCGGTTGCTCGGTGGTCATCACCATGACGAGGCAGTAGTACCCAACGGTATCGTCGTGCCGACACTGCACGGAGAAGCTCCCCGCCCCAAAGGATCCGTATCCGGGGATGTCCACCGACGCAATGGTGACCTTGACGAGCGGCTGATCGCTCGGTGCGAGCGGACGGGGCAGGATCGAGGCGATGATCTCGGGGTCGGTTTCGTAGTTGGCCACGAGCATCGTTGACCACGCGTCGACCGACTTCTTGTTCAGGCGGCGCTCCTCCATCTGCGCTGCAGTCTTCGCTGCGTATCGAATCGCCATGGTTCCCCCCTCAGGCACCAGAACTGTGCGCCTGGCTGCACGAATGGTGGCACCCATCGCCACATCCGTCAATTGTGGCGATACTTCGTCGAGGAGTGGGCGCCTGTGAGAACACGAACGACGCCGCGAGGGCAAAGAGAGGAACACCACCATGGTTCGAACACGAGTAGCGGCAATCGTGCTGTTCACGGTGACGGCGGCGGCCACGATCGGGTTGGCGACCTCACCGGGAACAGTGGCAGCGGCAACGGCGTCGAAGTTCGGCACGCTCTCGTCGCCGTGTGGCAAGGGCTCGCCGAGTGGGAGCCCGGACCGAGGTGTGACGGCGTCGACGATCAAGATTGGCTAAGGCGATGACGCTGGCTACCAGAACACCAACGCCGAGATCGGGATCGCGATCAAAGCCATGATCGCGTGGTGCAACGCGCAGGGTGGCATCGACGGTCGCAAGATCGCCGGCGACTACCAAGACGCCGCGATCTTCAACGCCAAGGCCGCAGTCGACAAGACCATTGCGAACGGTGACTTCATATTGGTCGGCGAAGGTTGGGCGTTCGACTCAGCCGGAGAAGCAGATCGGCTGACCGCTGACCTCGTCGCCGTTCCGACGTTTACGGCGTCCACCGATACCGAGAACGCGTGGGAGATGTACCAATCGGTACCGAACCCCGCGGACTGGGCATCGGCCGGTGGCGCAGCCTTGGCCAAGACCTTGTTCGGTGCTGACGTGGTGAGTCACGCCTGCGCCTACCGCATCGACGATCTCCCCGGTGGCGCGGCCAAGACGTCGACGATCAAGGACGAGTACGCCTTCACGAAGGCTGGCTGGACCTTCATGGGGAGCGGTGGTTCAGGGGCGAAGAGTTCCCCAGGAGACTTCGCGTCCCTCGGCTGTGACCAGAACGTGTCGTTCCTGGCACCGATCGCCGCGGCATCCACCATCAACAACGCGTCGCTTGCGCTCAAGAACGCGGGTGCCAAGGCACTGCTCTGGTCTGCGATTCCGAACGCGGCGTTCACTGATCTCCTCGCCGATGACGCAGCGAACCACTACAACCCGGTGATCGTGACCGAATCCGGCGTCTACGCCCCGTCGTTGGCGAAGTGGAACAAGAAGGGCTACGCCAACAACGTCTACGTCCGCATGGCGCTCGAGCCGCTGGAAGCTGCAGCGTCGGTACCCGCCGTGAAGCAATACGTCACGCTCGTTGGTGGAGCGACGAAGGCGAGCATCCTCGGCGAGCAGGCGACGTCGAGTTTCCTCTTGTGGGCAACCGCAGCCAAGGCGTGCGGGAACAACCTCACGCGACAGTGCGTCGTCAACTACCTCGGCAACGTGTCGAACTTCTCCGGGGTCAACGCGTGGACCGGCGGTGGCCTCCAAGGGGCGGCGAACCCGGCGTCGAACCTGCCATCGCAGTGCACGTTGCTCCTCCATCTCAAGGGAACGGCGTGGACACAGGTCGCGCCCACAAAGCTCGGGACCTTCAGCTGCAACGCGTCCATCCCCGTCGATACCACGTCGTTGCTCTCCTATCTGCCCAATGGAACGGGTACGGGAATCACCTTGAATGGGCGACACGTCGGCTCGGGAAGTTCCGCGATCAAGCCCCAGTAACACTCGTCACGCTGAATGCGTCGAGCGCTCCGTTCCCACCTGCCCCAGCGAGCAATCGTCGGGGCAGATGGGGTTGACGGGGGAGTGTTCCAGATCCTTCGCTCATTCGTCTGTGAACTCCCTGAAGACAAATGGGAGCCCGCACGAAATTGTGCTGGTGAGGTGGTAGAAAATGGGAACTGCACCATGCAGGAGAGAACCAAGGGGGGGATTATGCGTGCAACACGCATTAAGGCTGTCGCTGTGACGGCGTCGCTCTCCATGGCTGCCACGGGGTTCGCCCTGGCATCCACGGGAGCGTCGGCGGCTACTGCGGTGAAGTTCGGGACGCTCGCGTCGCCGTGTGGTGGGGGCAGTCCGAGTGGCAGTCCAGACAGAGGAGTCACGGCATCCACGATCAAGTTGGGCTACGGCGACGACGCTGGCTACAACCAGACCAACTTTGAAATGCACTTGGCCGTTGCTGCCCTCATCAAGTGGTGCAACGCCCAAGGTGGCATCAACGGTCGCCAGATCGCCGGCGACTACCAGGACGCTGCAATCTTCAATGCGAAGTCAGCGGTCGACAAGGCAATCGCCAACGGCGACTTCATGTTGGCTGGACAG
>CAIQPR010000060.1 GCA_903873775.1 uncultured Actinomycetes bacterium | reverse complement strand
CGAAGCTCGTCTTCGGACGAACAATGACCGGGGCATTTTGCGAGTAGAGCCCACCGCCGCCACCGCCGCCACCGCCCGATTGCGCAGTTCCAGCTGTCGCCGCAGCGTTACCGGTGGCACCTGTGCCACCGCCGCCCGTGCCACCCGCTCCACCGGTCCACGTGCTGGAGCAGTTGGCGCCACCACCACCGCCTCCGCCACCGCCAAAGGAAGAGGTGTTACCGAAGTAATAACCGCTCGTCGGCGTGGCGCCCGTGCCACCGGCACCGCTTAGACCCGTTCCTCCGGGTGCCTGGCCGGCAGCCAACGCGCCACCGCCGCCGGAGGCGCCGAGGTTGTAGTAGTAGGTACCGTAATTCGGGCAATCGAGGGGATTCTTGCTGACGAGACCCGCGCCGCTGCCACCGGCATTGCTCGAGCCGGAGGCACCGCCGCTCGCACCAGAGGTCGCCGGCGTGGTGGAGAAGTACCCCGCCGCGCCACCCTTGCCGGGAAGTGCGATGCACAACGGAGTGGCACCCTTCTTCACGTCACTCTGGTGACCGGTCGCACCGGGCGTCGGTGACGTCATGCTCGCCGTTCCGCCGGCGCCACCGGCGCCCACATCAACGGTCAGCTTGGTGAGATCCGCGACCGTGGCGTTGCAAATCTGCGCCTGTCCACCGCCGCCACCGCCACCCGAGGCGTATCCACTTCCCGCGCCGCCGCCACCGCCGGCTCCCACCGTCAGAATCTCGATGTTCGTCACACCCTTGGGCACGGTCCACGATGACGTACCGACGGTACCGATGAGCACCTCGCACAGTCCTTCACTAGCGGGAAGAGATCCGGTCGGACACGTCGAGAACGCGCTCGCGCCTGCAACAAGTTCAGATCCCGTCGCGATAACCAGTGACGTTCCCGCCAGCAGTCCGGTGGCCGCCACGCGGCTCGCCGTGGACACCTTTGATCGATTAGTCATGAGACCCCCCTGTACGTATTCGCACCTTATTACAGTGACGTCAAGCGCGCTGAGGATGAAGGGGAACAATCATGGCAATTCCGGAACTCGCCGTTCCTCAGCCCTTCTACTATCTCGCCCACCACGCCACGCAACGCCCCGACGCCATTGCCATGGCCTGCGCCGAGCGGACGTACACGTACGAAGAGGTCCGCCGGTATGCGGTGGCGATTGCCGGAGAACTACGGGCGCGCGGCGTGGTGCCCGGAGATCTCGTCGCGAGCTGGGTTGGTCAAGAGTTGCAACTCTTCTTTCTGGAAGCCATCTTTCACGAGGCCGCCATCTGGTGCAATCCCCCGTCTGAAGCGGTCCTCACGGGGGACTTGTCCGTCGACTGGCTCCTCGCCCACGAGCCGGTCCCGAGCTTTGCGTCCGACCGAACGATCATCGTCGACAATGACTTTCTCCTCGCCCTGCGTGACTCCACCTTCGACGGGCGACCTCACACGTATCCCTCCATGGAGAGCGTGTGCCGTCTGTCGCTCTCCAGCGGCACGACGGGGGTTCCTCTCGCGATTCCGTCCACCGTCGCGCGCATCAGCAATGTCCGCAATGACGTGACGGAGTTCTATCCGTACCTGTCACTCATGCGCGGATTCACTGGTTCGTCCGCCAAATCGGCGACGAACGAGATCTGCCGGGGTTCAACGTTCATCTGTGCGGGATCGCCGGACGACAACGTCACGGTCGCCCAGAAGAACTTCGTCGCGACGATCCATGGTTCGCCCTTGCAAATCGCCGCGTTCCTCGACGTGCTCGAGCAACGCGAGGATCGCTCCACGTCCATTGTGGAAGTCCAGTTCGTCGGAAGCTACCTGTCACCCGCACTGCTCGAACGTGTCCACCAGGTACTCGGCGCCCGGGTCACCGCGCTCTACGGTTCGACCGAAACGGGTCTTGTGACCAAGCGAGTCGACGTGCGCAGTGACACCCACAATGTTGGCGCACCCTTACCGGGCGCCGCGGTCGAGATTGTTGACGCGAACGACAATGTTCTGGCCCCGGGCGAAGAAGGCATTGTGCGCACTAAAACACGTCGCGAGAACGTTGGTTATTTTCGCAACGAGAACGCTACTCGAGCACACGTGAAAGACGGGTGGTTCTACCCCGGGGACCTCGGTCGACTGAACGAACACGGCGAACTCGAGTTGTCGGGTCGTCTCAGCGAGGTGATCAACGTAGGGGGCGTGAAATTCGATCCCGATGTGCTGGACGCCAGATTGGTGCAAATGCCGAACGTGCGCGACGGGGCCATTATTTCCTGGGCACCGAACGGCGACGCCGGTTACGCGGCGCTCGTGGTGACCGACGACGGTGTGGACTTAACCCAATTGAGCGAACCTCTCCGTCTGGCGTCCGGCGGGGTACCCCCGGCGGGCATCTTTCGCGTTCCGGCCATCCAGCGAGGTGTCACGGGCAAGGTCCAACGCGCCGCGCTCACCGAATGGGTCT
Source organism: uncultured Actinomycetes bacterium (assembly GCA_903873775.1). GTDB lineage: Bacteria > Actinomycetota > Acidimicrobiia > Acidimicrobiales > RAAP-2 > RAAP-2. The sequence goes on along the minus strand of CAIQPR010000060.1, from coordinate 3,290 downwards.
CTTCGGTGCTGAAGAATGCGGCGCCGTCGACCTGAGTTCACGGCGGCCACGTACCCTCACCCATGCGGCTGCGCATCCCCTAGGTTGAGGGATACTCGCACACCACGCAAGGAGTCACGATGCAGCATCGTCAGATTGGCCAGCTATCCGTCTCTGTGATCGGGCTGGGGACCAACAATTTCGGGTTCACGATGGACGAACCGGACGTGCGCCCGGTCGTGGATGCGGCGCTCGAGGCGGGCATCAACTTCTTTGACACGGCCGATTCCTACCTCACGAGTGAGGAGCGCTTCGGACGGGCCATCGCCGGTTGTCGCGACGAAATCGTTCTCGCCACGAAATTTGGCAGCAAGGTGGACGAGAACACGTTGGGCGGCGCCGCACCCGCCTACATCCGCGCCGCCGTCGAACGAAGCCTGCTGAAGCTCGGCACGGACCGCATCGATCTGTATCAATTGCACCGGCCGGACGACAGCACGCCCATTGCGGACACGCTCGGCACGCTCGCCGAACTCGTGCACGAAGGCAAGGTGCGGGAAATCGGCTGCTCGAATTTCTCTGCGGCGCAACTGCGCGATGCGCGCGACGCCGCCGGGTCGGGACCAGCCTTCGTCAGCGTGCAGAATCACTACAACCTGCTCGAGCGCGCCGACGAGGCCGACGTGCTGCCGACGTGTCGAGAACTCGGACTCGCCTATTTGCCGTATTTCCCCCTCGCGAGCGGGCTCTTGACCGGCAAGTATCGACGCGGGGAAGCGGTGCCCGACGGCACACGTCTCCAGAAATGGAACATGGCCGATCGTGTTCTGACCGACGACAACTTTCGGGTTCTCGACGCTCTCACCACGTGGGCGACGGAGCGCGGGCACACGTTGCTCGAACTCGCCTTCGCTTGGCTCCTCGCCACGCCCGAGGTGGCCTCGGTGATTGCGGGCGCGACCTCGCCGGCGCAGATCGCCGCGAATGCGGCGGCCGGCGACTGGCTACTCACTCCCGCCGAAGCGGACGAGGTGCGTCAACTCGTCGCGTAGAACTCTCAGTCGCACGGTATTCGCTACGAGGCGTCCTGGGCCACGAAGCCCCGCCACTGGTTCATGTACTCAATGAAGTCCTCGTTCAGACCTTCGTCGCGCAACGTCGCGCGGGTGACGGGGAGTTCACGCATCGTGAAGTTCTCGTCGGCGGCCACCAGTTCGGGCACATTGTGATTCGTGATCGCGGCTCGGCCCACGGCAACGATGTCGGCACCCGCGTCGAGGCAGCGGCGATAGTCCTCCGCGGTGTAGAGCTTGCCGGCCACCGCGAGACGCGTGGCGCCGCGTTCGAGTCCGGTGAAGATCTCGAGCAAGGTCCGGTCCGACAACGTCTCGTCGTTGGCGTTCTTAAAGACATTCCACAGCGACATGTCGATGAAGTCGACCTCACCGGTGTCAACCAACATGGCGTAGGTCGCGATGATGTCCGGTGTCGAGAGGGCGAACATCTCGGCCGACAGGCGGACCGACACGTTGAAATCGCTGCCGCACGCGGCCCGCACGCCCTGCAGGATCTCCAGCAAGAACCGAGCACGGTTCTCGACGGAGCCGCCGTAGTGGTCCGTGCGCACGTTGAGGTCTCGACTCAGGAATTCGCAGATGACGTAGTCGTGGGCGCCGTGGAGTTCGACACCGTCGAAGCCCGCGCGTTGGCAACGAACCGCCGCGGCCACAAAATCCTGGACCAGTTGCTCCACCTCACCCGTGGTGAGCGCCCGCGCACCCGTGTCCGGGTCGTCCACGGGGCACACCGCCGTCGTGCCAATCAATGCTTCCGGCGAGCGTCGACCCGCGTGGTGCAATTGCACGACAGCCAGCGACCCGTGCGCCTTGATGCCGGCCGCGAGACGAGTGAGTCCGGGGAGATGGTCGTCACTGAAACATCCGAGTTGACCGGGAAAGCCTTGACCAATGGCCTGGACGTGTGACGCGCACGTCATTGTGAGTGCGAAGCCGCCCTCCGCGCGCATCGTCAACCAACGGTACTCATCGTCGCTGAGAGATCCGTCCGCGTGGCTCTGGGTATTCGTGAGTGGGGCCAACATGAAGCGGTTCTTCATGGCCGGACCGTGCGTAAAGGTGACCTCGTCAAAGAGCGTGTTCATGATCCTCCGGTATGTCGCAGTGCACACTATGCCCCCGTCGCGTGAGCACACGACCGCATTGTCCGTGGCGGACGTACGATGAACCCGTGAGCGATGTGTTGTCGTGCCCGGGGTGTGGATTCATCTGGGATGACGTCGCCGTCAGGGACGTCCCCGGGCGGCTCGAACGTGCGACGAGCGCATTCGTTGACGTTCTCGCGACGGCCGGTGAACTCGCGCCGATCCGACCAGAGCTTGATCGCTGGTCCATCGTGGAGTATGCCGCCCACCTTCGTGACGTCCATCTCACTCTGCGCGAACGGGTGATTCTCGCCACAATTCTCGACGACGCGGTCGGAACTCCCATATTCCGCGACGAACGTGTCAACGCCGGTTTCTACGCGTCCGACACGGCGAACACCGTGGCGCACGAGTTACAGGTCACCTCACAACTTTTGCTGCGCGCCGTCGCCACACTCTCTCCCGAACAATTAGCGCGTGAGTTCACGTATTCGCCGGCGTCCCCGATGAGAGTCACCGTGCTGTGGGCGGCCGCTCAGGGTGTGCACGAGAGCGAACACCACCTCGCCGACGCGCGCGACAATCTCGCTCGCCTCGCGCCGTAACGCACAAAACCCCACTCGCCACACGTGCTCTCTCGAGGCGTGGCGAGTGGGGTGTTGTGCGGAAAACTACGAAACGGTCAGCTTCGCGGCGGTGACCTTGCCGCTCGTGCCGACCGGCGTCGTCACCACGACGTAGTAGGTCCCCTTAGCCAGGGACGGCGTCGTGATGGTGAGCGACGTCGCTGACGGGTTCGCGGTAATCGCCGCACTGGCCGTTCCGATCACGACCTTCGTTGCACCGAGCAAGCCCGTGCCCTTGAGAACGATGGATGTCGTCGTTCCGTGCGTGATCGCGTGGGGCGTCAGCGCCGTGACGGTCGGGGCACCCTCGTAGGTGTAGACGTTGGGCGTTCCCGCGGTTGTGTACGTCGGAGAGGACCCGCTGAGCGTGGTCACGACCACCTGCACGGCACCCGCGGCGTGCGCGGGGGCCTTCACGACAATCTTGGTGTTGGACACCGACGTGAACGCCGCGGCCTTGATCTTGGTGGTACCGATGACCACCTGGCTGGCCCCCGAGAATCCTGACCCGTTGATGGTGAGTG
>CAIQPR010000059.1 GCA_903873775.1 uncultured Actinomycetes bacterium | reverse complement strand
TCGGCGAGATCTTCTTCGTCGAAGACTTCGTCTTGGTCCATATCTTCTGCCATATCAGTCCTTCGTTAGGCGGTGGCAGCATAGACCGATATTGTCCCCGTCAAGCGCCATTTAGGCGGAGAACCCGGACTACTTAGGAAAATTTAAATCTGAGCCCGCTGGCGAGCGCGTTCCGCGGCCCGCTCCGAGGCCAGGCGCTCGAGGTCCGTCGTTGAATAATCCACGTAGGACATGGCGTCCGCGACAAGGTGGTGCCCCGCCTGCTCACCAATGAGACGGTGCATCTCCTGGGCTACCCGACGGTAACTCGGGTGACCTTGGGGCCCCGAGCGCAGCTCGATCAGGTGCATGGCCTCACGCGCATTCATTTGCATGACGTACCGAATACGGAACGCGAGGGCCACGGCGTACTGGGCGTGCTCGGGCATCTCTTCGTGCAACGTCTCGTACAAGTCACGTGAGCGTTCGAGGGAACTGATGTAGGGCGCTTCCAGTCCCGCCTCGGTGACAATCTCTGGAATATCGAATCCCAGAGTGGTCGACAGCGGCTGCCACTCCACAGTCAGCAACCGGTGCCGCTGTAGGTCTCTAAAAGCCCCGTAGTCGGTCACGAGTTCGAAGCGGTAATCCGTGCGCTCAAATGCTCGTCCCGGTCGGTGGCGACGATTACTGCGCTCGCCTACGTAGGCGTCAAAGAACCGGCGTCGATCATCCGCGGACATGGCCGCGACACGGCGCGACGCGTCAGCGTGCGACATGGTCGAGTTCGCAAAGATGATTGCTTCAAGAATGCGGTCCTCGCCCTCGGGGTCGAAGTCGAGCAGAGTGACGTACTCCCCCTCCTCATCGGTGGCCGGCTCGAGCGACGCCACGAGTGCTGCGGTCGAAGACTTGGTGTCGCGCAGGTACTCGCTCCACCGCACACCTCGATCCGCTACTTCGACGCGTCGCAAGAAAGAAGGAATGACCTTCGATAGCTCAGTCAGCATCATGTCCGAGTATTGACGAACCTCGTCCAGTGGGTGCGCGCGCATCCGAAGAAGAAGTGCTTCATACGCTTGGCCCGAACCGTAAATCCCCACATTGGACAGGGCGCTCGCCGGTAGCAGACCGCGGACCGCGTCCAGAGCCTTCGCGCGAATCGCCTGGCGGTACGCAAAGTCCGTGTCGTCCGGTGTCTTCGGGTATCGCTTGGAGAGCCACTCGGTCAGCTGCGGCAGGAGTTCCGCGTAGGTGTCGAACATGCGGTCCATCTCGCCCACGTAGCGCGCGCCGTAGCGAGACTCGAGAATGCGACTGTCACGATAGAAGCGGTAGTGGCCATTCGACAGACGCTTGTCGTACCCCATGTACCGGGTCGACTGCTCGAGGTAGCTCATGATGCGGCCCCACTCGAGAACTTTGGTCAAGACATTGCTCGATTGCTCGCACGCGAGGTGAACGCCGCCGAGCTGGGCGACCGAATCGTCACCGTATTCGAAGAACACTTTCTGGTACAGCTCGTCGGCTCGGTCTAAGCCAATGGTGGCGTCAATGGACGCATCACCTGTCAGGTCGAGGTCACCAACGAATTCATCGAGAAATAGTCGACGCAGACTCTTCGACGAACGCGAATACCGAGCAAAGAGGGCACCCTTGACCACTTCGGGGAGATTGACGAGGGCGAACACGGGTCCCTCGAGATTCGTGAAGTAGCGACGAAGTATCGCGACTTCCGACTCGTCGAACTCCTCCGAAACGTACTGGTGCATGGAACTCCGAGATTAGAACGCCGCGTCCCGTGGAAGGTGGACCGTGCTGGAACCGGCAACGACGCTGCGGAGAACCCCGTGGAACGCCTCGAGAGCCGCGTCGGCCAGGTCCCCCGTCGTGAGGCGAGACACCTGTTCGCAGAGGTCGGCGACCTGCTTGGCGTTACGTACAAAGTCGCCGGCTGAGAACTGACCGGTTTCCGCCTCGGCAATCTCGAGGACCGTGGCCAGTGGTGCGCCGCGGACCCACGCCGCAATAGTCGAAGCGAATCCAGCGTCGAGATCCTTGACGTGTCGGACGTGGTGGTTCTCTTCGACCTGCTGGATGTACGCCGCGATACCGAAAATGCCACCAACACGGCCGTTGATGTCGCTGCGGCGTTGTTCGCCGAGGCGATCGTTGCGCACACGCTTCTTCGCGGCGGGAGTACTGCGGTGCGGTCCCGAGCGCTTCGCTTTCTTGGGCTCGAAAACGAAGACCGACAGCACCGCGGCGATGGCTGCGGGTTCCGCGTCATCGAGAATGCCTTCGGCCAGCGTTTCGGCGATCAGGAGATCGCACTCGTGGTAAATCGCGCGAAGCCTCTGACCGGCGTCCGTCAGCGACCACCCATCGGCGTACCCGAGGTCACTCAGTACCCGGTGTCGCGCGGCCAATTGCTCGGCCAGCGGACGGCGGGCCGCGGTCGAACGACGGTCCGCTTCAAATTGGGCGTAGGACTTTCTGAGGATGTCGAGAGCGGTCGCTTCGTCGAAATGGTGCAGAAGGTTGGCCGTGAAGTTGTAGGTCGGTCGAAACGAGCTGTGCAGATCCGGCGGCGGCGCCAACGCGACACGGGCGACGTCGAACAACGTCGTCTCATTGGCGAAACACACGACGGCGTGACCTTCGTCGTCGAGGCCTCGACGGCCGGCCCGGCCCGTCAACTGGGCGTAATCCCCCGACGTCAATGCATTACGCCCCGCGTCGGAATACTTCGTGAACCGCTCGAGGACTACGGATCGAGCGGGCATGTTGATGCCGAGGGCCAGGGTTTCGGTCGCGAACACGACCCCGAGCAGGTTGGCCGTGAAGCACGACTCCACGATCTCGCGAAAAGCCGGGACCATCCCGGCGTGGTGAGCCGCGATGCCGCGCTCCAGGGCGTCAATGAATTCGGCGAAATCAAGCGCTTGGAGGTCCTCGTCGGTGAAATCGACCAGGCGCTGAGCCGCGATGTCGCGAATCTCCTGCTGCTGCTCTTTGGTGGTGAAAAGGAGGCCGTCACGACGACACTGACGCGCGGCGTCGTCACAGGCGGCACGAGAAAAGATGAACACAATGGCGGGCAGAAGGTCCTCGGCGTCCATGACTCGCAGTAGATCGCTGCGTCGCGGCGAGCGAATGGGCGGCGGCGGAGCCGAATTCTTGTTCCCGTGCCACTGCGGCCCCGGTCGAAAGCGTCGCGTGGACTTCATGAGGTTGTCGACACGACGGGCTTCGTCGGACACCGAGGTGCCCTTGAGCAAATCAATCAGCTCAGGAAGTTCTTGGCCGCGACGAGCCACCGCCACGTGATTGTGGAGGTGAATGGGGCGAGTCTGCTCGACAACGACCGCCGTGGGGCCCCGCACCTCCGTGAGCCATTCCGCGACCACGCGGGCGTTGGCAATGGTCGCGGACAGCGCGACAAATTGAACAATCGACGGCGTCAGGATGATGACTTCTTCCCACACTCCCCCGCGATAGGGGTCCTGAAGGAAGTGCACCTCGTCAAGAATGACCAGGCTCAATTTGATGATTTGGCGCGACTCCGTGAGCAGCATGTTCCGCAAGACCTCGGTTGTCATCACAACAACGTCGGCGCCCGGATTAATGGAGCTGTCGCCCGTCAACAGACCCACCCGACTGGGTCCGTAGCGTTCGACTAGTTCATTGAATTTCTGGTTCGAGAGGGCTTTCAGGGGCGTCGTGTAGAACGCGCGACCGCCTTCTTCCAATACGCGATCGATGGCGTACGTGGCGACCAAGGTTTTGCCCGATCCCGTGGGGGCCGACACGAGAACGTTGACACCCTCATCGACGGACGCAAACGCCTCGAACTGGAAGTCGTCAACGGCGAAGCCGAGGCCCGCGACGAATCGCTCGCGGCGCGAAAGGTTGCTCACTTGCCGAGCAGTTTTCCGACGCCCGCGGAGGCAAAGTAGAAGAAGATCAACGGCACGGCCAGCGCCATCATCGAAAAGGGGTCGCCGCTCGGTGTGAACACACCGGCGAGAACCACAATCGCAATGATGGCGTAGCGCCAACCCCTCATCAGTTTTCGTGGCGTCACCACATTGACGAGCTGCAAACTGACGAGCACCACGGGAAACTCAAACGTCAGACCAAAGATCAGCATCATGAGCAGAATCAGGCTCAAGTAGTTATTCGGCTGATAGTCCGCGTGAATCTGGGAACCACCCACGGACTGCAGAAAGCGCAGAGCGTGTTCGAAGCTGAAGTACGCCACGACGGCCCCCGCGGAGAAGAACGTGATCGACGCAAACACGAAGGGGATGACGTATTTCTTCTCGTTCTTCTTCAGTCCCGGCATGATGAAGCGCCACGCCTCATAGAAGATGATCGGCGACGCCATGAAGAGTCCGCCGAAGAAACCGATTTTGATGCGCAATGTCAACCCGTCCGTGGGTGCCGTGGCCAGGAAGCTGCAGTTCTTGGCCGTGCTGAGTTTGCAGTACGGCTCCGACAAGATGTTGAGGATTTCGTGGTAACCCAACCATCCGACCAGGAGAGCCAGGACGGCGACGGAGCCCACGGAGATCATGAGACGCGTGCGCAACTCCACGAGATGTTCACCGAGGGTCATACCCGCAATGGCACGCTTGCCTGATTGTGTGATGGGTGCCATCAGCTAATTCAATGTCGGGTCAGGGGGACTGAGTGGCGCGTCACTGAACTTACGGCGCGACACCGGCATGTGGCTGGCAGGCGGAAGTTTGGCGTCGTCGGGTTCAGCGAGAACGTC
>CAIQPR010000058.1 GCA_903873775.1 uncultured Actinomycetes bacterium | reverse complement strand
TCTGACCGGTGTACGTCAGTGATCTGTTGGTTCACGAGAAGATCAATGCCCGCGTTGTGCGCCAGCGGCTCCAGCCAACTCGCCACGGTGGAGCCGAGCACGGCGTCGAGCGGTCGCGGAGCTGCTTCGAGAACGACGGGTACGTAGCCGAGACCGAGGAGGGACGTGGCTGCTTCGGCACCAATGAAGCCGCCCCCAATCACCGCGACAGTTGATCCCGTCGGAACCTCGGCGAGGACGCTTCGAAGGCGCTCCACGTCCTCACGCGTGCGCACCGTGTGAAGCTCACTCGCGGCCGAAAACGGCAGGCGGCGGGCGCGCACCCCGGTCGCCACCACGACAAATGTGCCGTGCACGGTGGAGCCGTCTCCCAAGGTCACCCGTGCAGCGTCGACGTCAAGACCCACAGCGGGCGCGCCGAAGCGGGCGTCGATGTCCAATTCGCGCAAGCGATCCATCGTGGCCAGCTCGGTCTTGTCCAACTCCCACTTACCCGACAACACCTGCTTCGAGAGAGGCGGCCGATCGTAGGGCGTGTGATGTTCATCACCAATGAGCGTGATCGCGCCGGTAAAGCCCTCTCGACGCAGACCTTCAGACAGTCGCCAGCCCGCGAGTCCGGCGCCCACCACCACGACGTGGTCGTCCGCCCCCAGAGACCTCATCGGGCGAACATCGCGAGCCACTGTTCCGCGCTCGCGGGGGCCAGGGCGTAGTTGTATTCCCGGACATCCTTCATTGGCGCACTGCGCTCGGCGGAATAGAGGTGACCTGGAAACAGAATTGTGTCATCACTCACCCGCGCCAATCTTTGCGTGAGGGAGAGATACATCTCCTCCGGATCGGAGCCGGGTAGGTCCGTGCGACCGCACCCGTCCAAGAACAACGTGTCACCACTAATCAGGCGACCTTCGACCAGAAAGCACTGACTCCCGGGGGTGTGTCCGGGTGTGTGGATCAACGTGATCTCAAAGGCGCCGACCGTCACCGTGTCGCCCGCATCATGGGCCACCAGAGAATCTTCACCCACGCCGGTTCGACGCATCACCCAGGGCACTTCATCGCGTTGCACGTGGACGGGAATGTCGCTCGTCGAGAGCAACTCCACAATGCCGGGGATGCCGTGCCCCATCATCTCCCCTCCCACGTGATCAGGGTGGTAGTGAGTGGCCAGCGCCCCGGTGACCCGCAGGCCATCCGCGGCCACGAGATCAATGATCTCGGCGGGAGCGTACGCGGGGTCCACGACAAGCGCCTCACCGGTCTCACGATCACCCACGGCGTAGACGAAATTCACCATTTGTCGCGCGACAGCGTCGCCCACGGCGAAATCACGACCGGCGAGCCACTGGCGAAAATAGAACCTCTCCGTCACTCCGCACCACCCGCCGCCCGACTGATACCCGGGACGAGTTCTTCTACTTTGGCCTTGGTGTCGACGAGTCGCGTCTCCAAAGCCTCGATGATCTCTGACGCACGCGCCAATTTGGAGATCAACTCATCGACGCTGACGTCACCGTCGTCAAAGGACGCCACGATGTCGTCCAGTTCTTTGGACGCATCTGTCCAGTTACCAACCTCAGGTGTCATGAGATATCCCCTTCTTGTCATTCACCGTTGATTCCAGTGTTCCGTCGGACACACGTACCGACACCACTTCCCCGACGCGCACGTCGCTGACCGACGTCACGACCTGTCCCGCCGCGTTCGTCATGATGGACCAGCCTTGAGACAGTCGACGTTGTGGGTCGTAGGCCCCGAGCAGGTGCCGCGTGCTCGCCAATTTTGTCGCTTCGGTCTCCAGCAGGTGCCGTGCGTGACGACCGAGAGACTGTCGCACGTGATCGAGTCGCCGCTGCTCGCCCACCAAACGATCGCGTACCGCAAACATCACGGTGCGTCGGCGCTCGGCCAAATACTCCGACGCTTCTTCGAGAATTGCCGCCGTGTGGCGCTCGATGCGTTCGGCGGGACGCGTCACGTGACGGTCGTGCCAGTCGGCCACCGAGGTGACGAGATCCTCGCCCAATTTCGTGGGCGTAATCGCGTGGCGATGCGCCACCAAGTCCGCAATCGACACGTCTCCCGTGTGACCAATGCCGGTCCACACCGGACGCGTGGCGTCAGCGATCGCGCGCGCCACTCGCTCATCGTCAAAGCACGCGAGGTCTCCGCGAGAACCTCCGCCTCGAATGACGCAAATCACGTCGACGTCCGTCTCCTGCAGGGCGCGAATCGCGCGCACCACTTCGTCCGGGGCCGCATCGCCCTGCACTGTCGCGGGCACGAGAGAGACGTGGAAGCCAAAACCACTTCGCAGCAATTGTCCAACGAAGTCGTTGTATCCCTCCGTGTGAGGGCTCGCGACCAGTCCGACGCGGAGGGCCACCGGCGGCAGAACCAGCTGCTTATTGCGCTCGAGGGCTCCTTCGCGTGTCAGTGTCTCGATCAGGCGCGCGCGTTGTCGTGCGGCATCACCGAGAACTTCATTGACGTCGATCTCGGTGACCGCAAAACTGATCTCTCCTCGAGGCTTGTACACACCGACGTAGCCCCGGAAACTCACGACCATGCCGTCACTCAACGTGATGCCCTGACGGGCCAATTCCTGCTTGAGCGGTGTCCAGACCGAATTCCAACACCGGACCTTCAACACGCTGGCGGGGGGTTCCTCTTCGCCCGACGCGTCGACGACATCGAGATATAGGTGGCCTTTTTCGTAAATCTTCTGAATCTCTCCGCGCACCCAGTGCATGCGGCGACGCCCGAAGGCCGATTCGAGGTGGGTCACCACCGCCTGGTAGAACTCGGAGACCTCGAGAACGCCGCCGCCGTCAGTCACCGCGTCCAGATCCACGTCGTGAGGCTACTGGCCCCATGTTTCACCGCGTCGCACTTGGCAGATACTCAGTCGCTGTGTCAGACTTTCGTGGACGGTGAGTCGACTGGGTGGCCGCACTTTGTCCGCAAAGTGAGGAAGGTCGGGGCTCCGTAGGGCAGGGTGCTCGCGAAAGTGAGTCGTGGCGACGCGCAGGAAAGTGCCACAGAGAACAGACCGCCGATGGCCCTCGGGCACAGGCAAGGGTGAAACGGTGCGGTAAGAGCGCACCAGCGTTGTGGGCGACCGCAACGGCTTGGTAAACCCCACCCGGAGCAAGGTCAAACGTGGGAGATGGGCGGCCCGTCCGTCCGGGAAACCGGACTCTTCCCAGGTAGACCGCTGAGATGGATGGCCACCCATCCTTCCTTCGGGAAGGTGGACAGAACCCCGCCTACAGGTCGGCTCACCGTCCCGTTCGCAGTTGTACGAGAGAGAATTCGCCGTGTTGACATTGCCGTATCGAGAATTGCCGGATGCGGACCCCGGCACGCCCGACACGAGGTCGCCTGCGAGGTACCTCGTGTGGCTCGGACGCGAACAGCTCGCGTCACTGAGCCTCGCCATGCTCTTCGGCATTGGGTGGATGGTCTCTCAAGCTCTGCTCTATACGGCCGTCGGCAACGCCATTGACGCCGGAATCAGCGCCCGCAACACCTCGGCGCTCTTCACGTGGGTCGGTATTCTCATTGGCCTCGGGCTACTCCAGGCCATCTGCGGCATGTATCGCCACCAATTGGCGGTCACGAACTGGTTGCGTGCCACGTTTCGATCCGTTCAATTGGTGGGTCGACATGTCGCGGACAACGGAACCGCGGTCGTCGACGAGATTCAGCCCGGCGACGTCGTGAACACCGTCGCCAGTGACGCCATGCGAATTGGCGGCGCGTACGACGTTCTTGCTCGCTTCGTGGGCGCCTTAGTGGCGTGGGTCGTGGTCGGTGCACTCTTGCTGCACACATCGACCACACTCGGACTCGTCGTGCTGCTCGGAGTACCGATTCTCGGGAGCCTGACGACCCCTCTCATGAAGCCGCTCCACGCGACCCAGGCCGCCCAGCGCGAAGCAGCTGGTCGCCTCGCGGCACTCGGAGCCGACACGGTGGCCGGTCTGCGCATCTTGCGCGGCGTCGGTGGCGAGGACGTATTTCTCGAGAACTACCGAGACCAGTCGGAGAAGGTCCGCGCCGCGGGCGTCCGGGTGGCCACGCCACAAGCGGCCCTTGAATCGGGACAGGTCCTGCTGCCCGCGATTTTGATGACCGTCATCACCTATCTCGGGGCGACGGACATCATTCACGGCACCCTCCAACCCGGCCAATTGGTCTCCTTTTTCGGGTACGCCACCTTCCTCACGACACCGCTCCGCACGTCCATTGAATACGTCATCTCCACGACCCGCGCCCTCGTCGGCGCCCGAAAGATTCTCGCCATCTTGAACACGACGGCGGCCTTTTCGGACCCCGTGTCGCCCGCAACGTGGCCCCGAGAGGTTGAGGTCTATCGCGACGCCCGATCGGGCGTTCATGTGTCTCGCCACGAACTCGCGGCGCTGGTCACAGAAACCGCAGACGAGTCGTCGGTCATTGCGGATCGACTGGGGCGTTTCGTTGCGGACGTGCGAGGTGTGACGGTCGGTGACGAACCTCTCGAGAACTTCGCGCTGGCGGACATTCGCTCCCACATCGTCGTGAGCGAAATTGAACCGCGTCTGTTCACCGGAGATGTGCGAAGCGAATTATCTCCGCATAGGGCGGTTCGTGACGAGGATTTACTGGCAGCCCTCGAAGCCGCGAGCGCGCTCGACGTACTCGACGCCCTCGAGGACGGCTTCGACACGGAAGTCGAGGAACGAGGGCGCTCTTTTTCGGGCGGTCAGCGTCAACGTCTCGCCCTCGCGCGTGCCCTTCTCACCGAGGCCGACTTGTTGATTCTCGTCGAACCAACCTCGGCCGTGGATTCGCACACCGAAAGTCGCATCGCCCAACGTCTGGGGGCGGCGCGTGGAGAGCGCGCCACCTTGGTCGCGACCAATAGCCCACTGATGTTGGAGCATATGGACAATGTCCTTCTGGTTCACGACGGTCAGGTTGTTGCGGAAGGTACGCACGAGACCCTTCTCAAGACCAGCCAGTTGTACCGTTCAATTGTCTTGAGGGGAGACGACGAATGAGCGTCCTTCCTATTGCCGACCGCGAGACCGTGCGCGAGCAGGCTCGCATCATCGTGCGACGACACCGTCGACCCCTGATCGCGATGCTCGTCTTGTACTCACTCGCCAGTGTCGCCTCGGCGATCGCGCCACTCATCATCGGTCGCATCACGAATCTCGCGGTCGCGCATCAGCTAACCCACGCCAACATTGTGCGCAACGTGACGTGGCTGCTCGTCTCGTCCCTGGCGTTCGGTCTGTTCCAATTCCTCGCGCGTCGTCGTAGTTACATCCTGGGTGAGCGCGTCTTCGCCGAGTTACGAGAGAATTTCTTGGAGAGCGTGCTCGGCCTACCACTGATTACCGTCGAACGTGCCGGTACGGGCGACCTCCTCAGTCGAACGACGAACGACATTGAGTCCATCTCGCGCACGGTGCGCTTCGCCGCACCGGAGTGGCTCGTAGCGATCGTCCAAGCGTTGATCTACCTCACATTCATGATGCTCACGAGCCCGCTCTGCGCCCTCGGGGGTCTTGTGTCGATCCCCTTCCTTTACGTCTCCACGCGCCGCTACCTGCGCTACGCCGCCCCCGGCTATCTCCGCGAACGGGGTTCCTACGCGACGATGTCGGGCACGGTCGCCGAGACCACCGAAGGATCGCGCACGGTTGATGCGCACCGCTTGAGCGGCCGACAGCGGCAACGCGTCGAGGGCAACCTGCGTGAATCCTTCTACGCCGAGATGTACACACTCCTGTTGCGCATGCGGTGGTTCCCCACTGTCGAATCGTCCTTCGGCCTCGCCACGGCGGTGACGCTCGGCTGGGGCGGGTACCTCGCCATCACCTACCCTCACCTGGTCTCCGTCGGGGCGGCCACGGCGGTGACCTTGTACGTCGTGCAGTTGAATGACCCTCTCGACCGCATTATTTCCTGGCTCGACGAATTACAGGTCGGCCAAACCTCTCTCGCCCGACTCATTGGCGTGTCGGTCATCCAGGACGACCGACCGACCGAAGGCCCGACGCCGTCGTCCGATGCCATCAGCGTGAACAACGTCACCTACGCGTACCGCGCAGGGCGCGACGTCCTCCACGGGGTGAATTTGACTATTCGCACCGGAGAACGTCTCGCCATTGTGGGACCGTCGGGCGCCGGAAAATCAACGCTCGGTCGCCTGATTGCCGGCATTGACGCGCCGCGTGAAGGCACAATCACTATTGGTGACGTGTCGATCGCCGACATGCCGCTCGACGATCTGCGCCGTCACGTCGCCCTGGTGACCCAGGAGCATCACATCTTTATTGGTTCCGTTCACGACAACTTGGCTCTCGCGCGTCCGGACGCGTCCGTGGAGGACATCCGGCGAGCCCTCGACGCCGTCGACGCGCTTGAGTGGGTGGACGCTCTCCCCGAGGGACTCTCGACCGAGCTCGGCACGACGGGCCATCCGGTCACTCCCGCGCAGGCCCAACAGCTCGCCCTGGCGCGCCTTGTTCTGACCGACCCCCACACGCTCGTCCTCGACGAAGCGACGGCCCTGCTCGACCCCCGCGCCGCTCGACACCTCGAGCGTTCCCTGAGTGCGGTACTGGACGGCCGCACGGTGATCGCGATTGCCCACCGCCTCCACACCGCACACGACGCCGACCGCGTTGCTGTGGTCATTGACGGCCGCATCGCCGAACTCGGCACTCACGACGAGCTCATTGCGCACGGCGGCGAGTACGCAGCTCTCTGGCATTCGTGGCGCAATGACGGAACAGCGGCCTCGTAGGCTGCTCCGACGTGTCCACCGGTCCGCTCCTCAGTTCGTCCGATGTCGCACACTGCGTCCATCGTGTCGCACTCGACCTCGGCACGGGGATCGACATTGACCGGCCCCCCGTTGGCGTAGAGATCGAGAGGCGCGTACGCGACGCCTCCCACCATCGACGTCAGTGGCTCGACGAATTACAGCGCATCCACCCGGACGCGGTCACCGCGCGCGGTCGTGGTGACACGGAGACCCTTCTTCGCGAGGGGGCACCCTTCATCCTTGGCGCGCGACTCACCGATGAGGCGTCCTTTCGGCGCATGAGCGTCGACGTCCTGGTGCGCGTCGGTCGAGGCCCGGAAGGTTTTCACTACGCCCCGCTCATCGTCAAGAACAATGAAATGACCGAAACGGCGAGTACGCGACAACTGTCGCGGGGGTCCATCAGCCAGATTTTGCCCTCGCAGGCCACGTGGGTGGGTGGCATTGGCGCGCGACGCAACGACACCATGGTCCGCAACGGTTTCGCTCTGGCCCACGCCACGCGCGTCCTGGAAGCCTGTAGGGCCGCCGACCCCGAACACCGAGGGGCCATGGTGGACCGCCACTCTCACGTCTGGTGGTTCGATCTCGACAATCCCGATTGGGGCAAGTGGACCTTGGGTCGCTACGACGACGCGTACGCCCAGCGTCGCGACGTCCTCACCGGACACGCCGAGTGGTTGGCGGGCAGCGGGCCCTTTCCAACGAC